>CAKUDW010000369.1 GCA_934645275.1 uncultured Clostridia bacterium | reverse complement strand
CCAGAGGAACCGATGATACAGGTCACTTCGCCTTTGGCGGCGCTGAAGTCCACATCGCGCAGCACTTCATGATTGCCAAACGACTTTCTGAGGTGACTGACCGAAATGACGTTTCCCATGAAATCAATCCTCCTCGTGAATGGCGATGGCCGCGCGGCTGTCAGACTGGGAACCGTGAATCACGTAGTTATCCGGGCCATCCATCTTCTTTTCCAGCAGCCGGAGCAGCCGGGTAATGGTGAAGGTGAGTACCAGATAGATAGCGGCGATGATGAAATAGGTTTCAAAGTAGCGGAAATAGGTACCCGCCGCGGATTTCGCCTGGAAGAACAGCTCCGTTACGGAGATAACGTTCAACACGGAGGAATCCTTAATGTTGACCACGAATTCATTGCCGATGGAGGGCATGATATTGCGGATGGCCTGCGGCAACACTACGGACACCATCGTCTGCCAATGCGTCAGGCCGATGGAATGGGCCGCTTCCGCCTGACCTTTATCGATCGAAATAATACCGCCTCGGATAATCTCCGCCATGTAAGCGCCGGTATTGATCGAAACAATAAAAATGGCCGCCGCCAGGCGCGGCATGCTCAGGCCCAGATACTGCTGCGCGCCATAGAAAATCACCATGGCCTGCACAATCATGGGCGTACCTCGAAAAACCTCGATATAAATGCCCAGAATTCCATGCAGAATTTTCAGCGGCACGCGCTTCCACGCCGAAGCGCGGGGGCCCAGTTCGATGGTACGCAATATGGCCACCAGCAGGCCCAGCAAAAAGCCCAGCACCGTACCCGAAATGGCAATCAGCAGCGTTACGCCCGTACCACGCAGGAAAAGGCTGCCGTACTGCTGCACCAGATAGCCGACCCAACCGAAGAATGTAGTTGGCATGGAATTCCTCCTCAAAGAACAATCTCAAGGCAAGGGGGCGCGCGACGCGCCCCACACACTTATTACTGTATAATTGCGCTCAGGCGTTATTCCGCGCTGGGCTGTGCGGCCAGCGCAGCTTCCATGATTTGCAAGCGTTCTTCCTTGCTGATGGCGGACAGCGCCTCGTTAATTCTGGCGGTCAGCTCGCTGTTCTTGGCAACGCCAACGGCGATGGAAGTATCGGCGGGATCCGTTTCAAAACCCTTACCCTCGTCAAAGACCACATAGGTCAGCTCCGGATTGGTGGCAACGGCACTCTCCGCGCCGGGGCGCTCGGAAATGTAGCCGTCGATTGCGCCCGCGTTCAGCGCGACGATCATCGTCGGGAAGGTATCCATAGCGGGCTGCAGTTGCACATCCGGGATCTGGTCGATAACGGTATAGTGGAAGGTATTCAGCTGGCCGGTAATCCGCGCGCCGGCAAAATCTTCCAGGGAAGCGGCATTCGCGTATGCGCCGTCCTTCTTGACCACGATCACCAGATCGCTATCATAGTAGGAATCGGTGAAATCGATGGTGAACTTGCGCTCCTCGGTGGGGCTCATGCCCGCGATGATGCAATCGATGGTGCCGGAGGT
>CAKUDW010000368.1 GCA_934645275.1 uncultured Clostridia bacterium | reverse complement strand
GCCTTGAGCAGATTGCGCACCATGGGCTTGCCCATGATTCCAAGGCCGATAAATCCGATTCTCATAATGGTTTGCCTCCTTTGTCTGTTTCTTTATGCCTTAGCATTTGATGGCGTTCAGTACATTCCAGCCATCGTTTACAAATTGATCCAGCGTGCGGTTGCAGGAACCGAAGGTAATGAAATCATCCAGTTCCATGCCGTTGGGTTCATAGGCCTTGCGGAATTCGCGCATCGAGCACAGACGATCAATGATTTCCGGAGCCACATCCTCGTCGATCTTTTCCACGCAGGCGCTCTCATCCAGCGATTCCAGCTGCGCAGCGATCTTCGGCGCAATGGACATGATCATTTTCGCACCGGCGAGTTCGGTGATGTGGTATCCGCCACGGCAACCCGCGGGCATCAGCACGCATTCATAGTTCCTTTCGTTGAAAATTCTGTAGGCGCGCTTGATGGCGGCCGTGCCGGCCCAGATGATATCGCCTTCGGTGGCGGCGGCGTGCGTGTCCTGCATTACATCGCGCAGGTAATCGTCCAGGCGGCCTACCATCAGCACTGCGATGCCAAGACCGGGCTTCAGGCCGTTCTGGCGTGCGCGCTTGAAACCGCGCTGGATGGCCTCGGCCACGGCGAGAACCTGCGGCACTGTGAAGCTCACAGTGGCGGCCACGTTCAGGCCAAGTGCCGCGCATTCCTCGATGGCCTCGATGCCAGAACGCGTTGTGGGCAGCTTGATGACGACGTTCGACGCAATTTTGGCATAGCGTTTTGCCTGCTCAAGCATGTATGCGGCGTCGCCCGGCTTGCAGGGGTTCGTCTGCGCGCAGCAGTAGCCCTTGCCAAAGCCTGCCGCACGGAATTCCGAAAGGCGGTTCGCGTAGTGACGCACTACCATGGAAATCAGCTGCTCGGGCTTTTCCAGTTCCGATTCCGGCAGCTGGGCCAGCTCTGCCCGCCAGAACTCGGGCGCGCTCTGCAAGGTTGCACCGCAAAGGAAGGGATTCGTCGTCATGCCGCAGGCGCCGTTCGCGATGGCCTGCTCTACTTCCTGCGCAATCGCGCTGTCGTGCCAGTAAATAGAATTTGTTTTGCTACTCAACCATTTTAAATACAGATTGTCTTTCATGGTTAACTCCCTTGCGCATGTATTTTGACTGCAAGTAAGTTGCTACAACCAGTATACCGGTATGTCGATTATTTGTCAATACCCATGTTAAAAATAATTCCTAAAAAATTAAATATCGGTTATTTGATTCGAATAATGATTTGGAAATGCAAAACAGGACTTTGAAATTAACGATAAATGCATCTAAAAATGAAAAATAGCAGGGCGTACTGAACCCTGGGCCCTAAAAGCTATTGCTGTATCCATTCGAGAGCAGTCGCGTCGCCACCGCGCATAGCGGACGCAACCAGTCCACCCGTAACGGAAAGATTGTCGGAACGCTTGCGGGGGAAAAGCTCCCGGCACGTTCGGCGTTCAAGCCCGAGTGCATTCGAGTCGCCGCCCCACAAAAC
>CAKUDW010000367.1 GCA_934645275.1 uncultured Clostridia bacterium | reverse complement strand
GCTGAGACCCTGCTCCACGTCAATATTTCCGCTAACGGTTTCAATTTTCAGCGCACGATACGCGCCCTCAGGCAGCAGCACCTCCACCATCTCGTCCCTGCCCAGCGTCAGCAGGCTCAGGTTTCGCCACCACTGCGTCGTTTCCGCGTGCCGCACGACATGCAACGTGCCGTTTTCCACATACTTGTCGTAATACACGTTCTCGGATTCGGCGGCGTTCACGCACACTTTGCCGTCCCGCGCCGGCCGCACCACCACATTGGCGGACACCGTGCGAATGTCCAGCGCCGTCACCGTTTCTTCAGGATAATACGCCGTTACCTGCCAGTTCTGGTTCAATCCAAAATGTTTCATGTCAAATCCTCCCATCGCCAGTGCAGCGGTGCAGATTACCGCACCCGCAATTATCAGTATCAATGCCACGCGCATTGCCCTTTTCATTTCGCAAGTCTCCCTTCTCCACGTTTGAATCCGGATACAGCCCAGCGACCCACGCGACCGCTGAGACGCACCAGCATGCGCGCCACAAACAGCGCCGCGAACCAGCCCAGAATGGCCAATCCTGCCAGCAGCAGCGCCGCGCCCAGGCTCAGCAGCAGCGCCGCAGTGGGCCCGGCAAAACCACTAAAGATTGCCGCTAACAGCGCCAGCGCCGCCGCCGCCAGCGAAATATCCACCGCGAACACCGCCGCGATGGCGCTCCAAATCGCTATATAGATTGCCAGCAGCGCCACACCCAACGCGGCCAGCACCGTCAGCCACACCGGCGAGCCCAACACCAGCAGTGCGATCTCCAGCACGCCAATGCGCCGCCGCGGCTGCACGCCGCTTTCCTGCAGAATCTGCGCCGCAATTTCGTTCACATCGCCCAGCTCAGCGACCACCGCTTCCTCCGCCATGCCCGCCTCGATCCGGTCGTCGATCATCTCGGCGTAATAGGCGGCGGATCTGCGCCGCTCCGCCGCGGGCAACGCCGCCAGCCGCCTCGACAAACGCCGCAAAAACATCTTTTTATTCATGTTCAAGCTTCCCCTCCGATAATAAACTGATAAATGGTGCGTATTTCCGCCCAATCCTGAATGTAGCCTGCCAGCCGCGCGCGCCCCGCCGCCGTAATCCGATAATACTTCCGCAGTCGCCCGCTGTGCTCCACAGAATACACCTCCAGGCATTCGGCCGCTTCGAGCCTGCGCAGAATGGGATAGAGCGTGCTTTCCGAAATTTCAACGCAGCCCCCCAAATCCCGTATAATCTGGTAGCCGTAGGAATCGTGACGGTTGAGCGCCGAAAGCACGCAGGCCTCCAGCAATCCGCGCTTGAGTTGCGCATCCATGGCTTCGCCCTCCTTCGCCATATACTATACAACGCACAGTATTATGTGTCAAGAGGTATTCGTTCCTTCGCATGTAAAATTTTATGATCGGATTGAAACTTGGCTGCATAGCGGCTATAATGAGCGTGATTGGAGGTATATTGCAGTAATAAGCTGACTGGAACAGATGCCGAACCCGGTCAAATCA
>CAKUDW010000366.1 GCA_934645275.1 uncultured Clostridia bacterium | reverse complement strand
GAAGGAGCGCGGCTGCCTGCGCAGCCACATCAGCGCTGCGCCGATGCTTGCCGTGGGCTTTGCGCTGGTATTTGCCGTTACCCACTTCAGCACGCGCAGCGTGCTGAACGTGGATCTGGCGCATTTCACGCCGCTCAGCGCGCTATTGCTGTTTGCCGCCGCAGCCGCCGCGGTCTCGGCCATGATTCTGCCCGGCATATCCGGCTCCTCGCTGTTGATGGCGTTCGGGCTGTATGTGCCGCTGGTCGCGCGCATCAATGCGCTGCTGCACGGCGATTTTTCCGCGCTGCCCGTGGTAGCGGTGTTCGGCTTGGGCGCGTTGTTGGGACTGCTGGGCTTCGTGCGGCTGCTGAATCGGGCGCTGAAGCGCTGCCGTGCGCATGTGATGTATGCGGTGTTGGGCATGATGGCGGCCTCGCTCTACGCCGTGGCCATGGGCCCAACCACGCTGGATGTGCCGCAGCCCGCGCTGTCCGTGGGCAATTTCAACGCCCTGTGGTTCCTGCTCGGGTGCGGCGTGATCGTCGCCTTCCTGGGCTTTGAGCGCGCCGCGGCCCGGAAGGCGGCCTGAAGCCCGCCGCGGACTATTTATCGTATTTATAGAAGCCCTCGCCGGAGGCGCGGCCGAGCTTACCCTCATCCAGATACTTTTGCAGCATCGCGTCCATCCCGCGGAAGTTGTACGGGGCCAGGAAGCGCGGGATTTTCACATACTGCTTTACGATGTTGTGCGCGGTGGTCAGCCCCACGGTATCGAGAATCTGAAACGGCCCCTTCGGCGCGCCTGTGCCCAGTGTCCACGCGCGATCGATGCTTTCCGGGTCCGAAACGCCGTTGACGTACAGATCCATGGCGGAGAACAGAAACGGCACGAGCATGGAATTGAGCAGATAGCCGGACTTCTCCTTGCGAACGGGCAGCGGCACCATGCGCAGCAGGCAGGCAAAATCCATGACCGCGTCAAACGCCTCCCTGGCGGTTTCCGGCTGCGCCATGATTTCCGCCGTGTTGTTCTTCCAGATGGAATTGGCAAAGTGCAGCGCGAGGTACTTGTCCGGCCGGCCGGTGTATTTCGCGAGCTTTGAGGGCAGCAGCGTGGAGGAATTCGTTACCAGAAGGGTCTTTTCCGGCAGCACCGGCGCGAGCTTCTTGTAGAAGGCGATCTTATCGTCGATGTTTTCCGCCATGGATTCGATCAGCAGGTCGGCGCCTTCGACCGCCCGCGCAAGATCCAGTTCCAGATGAATCGATGCCGCCGCCGCTTCCACGCGCGCGGCGCATTTTTCTGCGTCGAAATCGTCGTAGTCCGCAATGCCGCACGCCCAGTTCTGCCCGCTTTTGCCATCCGCTGCGGCCATGGCCTGAATCGTGTTCAGGTAGGTTTCCCTCAGCTGTGCGAGCTTTGGCTGCGTCCGGCCAATGCTGCCCTCGCTGCGCAGCCAGATGGTCACATTAAAGCCGCAGTACGCGGCCTGAAATGCAATCTGGCTTCCCAGCACGCCGCCGCCCGCAACCACGATAT
>CAKUDW010000365.1 GCA_934645275.1 uncultured Clostridia bacterium | reverse complement strand
CTGCCCACGGTGCGTTACGCCGGCGTCAGCCGCAAGATTGAAAATGAAGCGGAACGCGGCCGCCTGTTTGCGGTGGCGCAGACGTTGCTGGAGGAATACGGCTTCGGCGCGATCATCCGTACGGCGGGCGAGGGTGCGGATGAGGCGGCGTTGCGCGCGGATTTTGCACGGCTGACGGCTATGTGGAAGCGCATCGAAACCGAAGCGACCCACAGCGCGTCGCCGCGGCTGATTCAGTCCGACGGCGATTTGGCGTTGACGGCGGTACGCGAAATGCTGGACGAGAGCGTTGAGCTGGTGCGCACCGAGGACGAGGAAACCTATCGCGAGCTGATGGAAAATGCGCGATTGATGACGCCGGAGTTTACGCAGCGCATTCAGCTGTGCCGGTTTGAAACGCCGCTGTTCGATCTGTTGCGCGTGGATCATCAGCTGGATCAGGCGCTCGACAGGCATGTGCGCCTTGGTAGCGGCGGTACGCTGGTGATTGATGAAACCGAGGCGTTGACGGTGATCGACGTGAATACCGCAAAGTTTACCGGCAAGGGTTCGCTTCAGGATACGATATTCCAGCTCAACTGCGAGGCTGCTGATGAGATTTGCCGCCAGCTGCGGCTGCGCGATATTGGCGGCATCATAATAATTGATTTTATCGATATGGATTCGCCCGAGCGGCGCGAAGCGTTGTTGGAACACCTGCGTGGGGCGCTCGCGGCGGATAAGAACCGCACGCACGTTCACGGTATGACGAACCTGGGATTGGTGGAAATGACCCGCAAGAAGGTGCGGCGGCCGCTTTCGCGCCAACTGATGCGGGACTGTTCTGACTGCACGGGTAACGGCCGGGTTCTGAATGCGGAGACGCTGGCCTATCGCGCCGTGCGCGAGGTATGGCGGCGCAGGCGGCGCGGCGATCATGCGCCGCTGCGCATTTTGACCGGCGAGGCTGTGGCTGGAATTATCTGCCGAAGCGGCCTCATGGATTGGGAGAATCTCACCGTCGATAGCGGCGGTGAAGACGGCGACTATGAAATCATCAGTCAATAAAGAATACGGAGAAGAAGCGCAATGCGAGAAATAAAGACCATCGGGCCGGAGGAAATGCAGGCCCAGCGGGAATACATGCGCCTGGTGCGCGAAATACCGGAGCGGCCGCAGAGCTATCATATCGTTTCGATGGGCTGCCAGATGAACGCGCGCGATTCGGAAACCATTGCGGGCATGCTGGAGGAAATGGGCATGCGTCGCGAGGATGTGCGCGAAAAGGCAGATTTGATTCTGTATAATACTTGCTGCGTACGTGAAAACGCCGAAAATAAGGCGCTGGGCAACGTAATTTGGCTGAAAGAACTGAAAAAGGAAAAGCCGGAGCTGATGATTTGCGTCGGCGGCTGCATGACGCAGGAGCACGGCATGGCCGCGGAGATGAAGAAGAAGTATCCCTTCATCGATCTGATATACGGCACGCATAATCTGTATCGTCTGCCGGAATATGTTTACGATTACCTCACCACGCGTACGCCAGTGGTCGCCGTGGTC
>CAKUDW010000364.1 GCA_934645275.1 uncultured Clostridia bacterium | reverse complement strand
GACCCACGGCCGCGGGGCCCTCACCTACCGGCTGGATCATTACACCCCCGCCCGGGACGCGGACGCTCTTGTGGCGGAAAGCGGTTATAATCCCCTGGCGGACGATACGCCGGATTCCGTCTTCTGCGCCAGGGGCGCGGGCTTTGTGGTGCATTGGCAGGACGTGCCCGCTTATGCGCACCTTCCCCAGGAATATTGCGATTAAAATTGGAGGATTGATCCATGGGCTTTTTTGAAATCATCCTCATCGGCGTTTCCCTTTCCATGGACGCTTTTGCCGTGGCCATCTGCTCCGGGCTGAAAATGACCAAAATCGATTATAAAAAAGCGGCGCTCATCGCCCTGTTCTTCGGCGGCTTTCAGGCCATCATGCCCGCCCTGGGCTGGCTGCTGGGGCAGCTGTTCGCCTCCTATGTGGATAAGTACGATCATTACATCGCTTTTGCCCTGCTGGCCTTCCTGGGAGCCAAAATGATCTTCGACGTGCTCAAGGGCGGCGACGACGAGGACGAAGGCCTGGGCGACAGGGTGGATATGAAGACCCTGTTCATCATGGCCGTGGCCACCAGCATCGACGCGCTGGCCGTGGGCGTAACCTTCGGCATGGAGCCCGATGTGCAGATCGTGCCCTCGGCGCTGCTCATCGGCGCTACCACTTTCGTCATCTCCTTCTCCGGCGTCATCATCGGCAACGTGTTCGGCGCGCGCTGGAAGGATAAGGCCCAGATCGTCGGCGGCGTGATGCTGATTCTGGTGGGCCTGAAAATTCTGCTGGAAGGCGTCGGCGTGTTCCACCTGAACTTCTGAGGCTTCCCATTCCATTCTTTCGAAAGGTTTTTAGAAGCGTCAAAACCGGCCTGGCCGGCGATATTCTGCAAAATTACGTCAATTACGCGGGCCTCGTCGCCTTCTTTGGCGATTTCTCCCATTATACCAGTAAGCCCCTGCACGATTTCATTTACAAAAGCAATCAGGGAGATCGCATCTTTTTCGCCCCTTCTCACCAGGAGGCCCTGGCGCTTCTGACCCGCTGATTTCTTTCACAAAAAATTGCCCGGCTGAACCCTACGCTCAGCCGGGCAATTGCGTTTTTTAGAAGCCCATCGTCCAGGGATTGGGAGTGTACACGTCGCCGCGGCACCACTTCAGGTAATTCAGTGCGTGCAGCTGGCCGGTCATTTCCCATTCCCGGGAATATACCGGGTCGTGATAGCCTTCCACACAGATGTCGCCTTCGTAGCCGCCCTTGTGCAGAATGGAGAACACGTCCCGCCAGTTGGTGTCGCCAAAGCCCACGGTGCGCTCCGGCGCATACCAGTCGGAATTGCACATCACGCCGTATTCCCGCACGGCGGCCATGTCCACCGTCGCGTCCTTACCGTGCATATGATACACCTTATGCACCCACTTGCGCAGCTGGGGAATGGGGTCGATGAGCTGAATCATCTGATGCGCGGGCTCCCACTCCAGGCCCACCGCCGGGGAATCCACTTCCTGGAACATCATCTCCCAGGCCCGGGGATTCATGGCCAGGTTGCAGGTC
>CAKUDW010000363.1 GCA_934645275.1 uncultured Clostridia bacterium | reverse complement strand
GGTATAGCCAGTGAGCATGCGGTTGTTTGTCAGTTTTAGCAGCCCCTTCAGGCCGCCGGCCCTTTCAGTAATCCAGTCGCACTGCTTCTGCGTGCGCTGGTCGCACCACAAGATTGCCGGGCGAATGACCTCGCCCGCCGCATCCAGCGCCACCAGGCCATGCATCTGCCCGGAATAGCTCAGCCCCAGAATATCCTCGGCGGGAACGTTCGCCTTTTCCAGAATGGCGCGCAGGCCGCGTACCACGCCCTGCCACCAGTCTTCGGGGTTCTGTTCTGCCCAGCCGGGTTTGGGCGTATACAGCGGGTATTCCTGTGTGGACGAGGCGACGACAGCGCCCGTCTCGTTAATCATGATGCACTTCGCGCCGGAAGTGCCTACATCCAGACCAATTAAATATTTCATACCTGGTGCCTCCCGTATTCGTATTTATTTTTTTCCCTTAAAGCCCCTGATTCGGGCCGACAATCTGGAAATCCTGCCGAAATCGAGCCGGTTTTCTTCGCCGTGGATCAGGCGCGCAATGTTTTTTCTATGGCAGAACAGCGCCAGCGCGCCCATGAACACGCTGGAAGCCACATACCAGCCGTAGTTGGTGCGCCCCACATGAAACACGGCTACCAGCACCGGGTAGAGTATCGAGGCACAGATAGAGCCGACGGACACATAGCGCGTGAACGCCGTAATTCCAACTACCAGCACCAACAGCGCTAGCGCGATCCATGGATCGACCGCGATAATCACGCCCAGCGAAGATGCGATGCCCTTGCCGCCGTGGAAGCGAAAGAACACCGGAAAATCATGCCCGACTACGGCGCATACGCCGGCCAGCAGCATGCCGGTATCGCCGCAGAGCGCCCGGCCGAGCAACGCTGCCAGGTACGCCTTCAGGCAGTCGCCCAACAGGGTGAGTATGCTCGGCACCCAGCCCAGCGTGCGCAGTACGTTCGTGCTGCCCGCGTTGCCGCTGCCGTGGCGGCGAATATCCATCACGCCGTAGAGCTTGGAAATCAGTATGCCCACTGAAACGTTGCCCAGCAGATAGCCCGCCAGCGCAACGACGACATATTTGAGCCAGATAGCCATTTACTGATCGTCTCTTTTCTTTTCACGCAATATGAATTTCAGCGGCGTGCCCTCGAAACCGAAGCTCTTGCGGAACTGCTTTTCCAGATAGCGTTCGTAGGAAAAGTGCATCAGGTTCTCGTCGTTGACGAAGAACACGAAGCTCGGCGGCTGCACACCCTGTTGCGTGGCATAGTAAATTTTCAGGCGGCGGCCAGATGTGGCCGGCGGCTGAAGCGCCGCCTGCGCGTCGGCCAGAATATCGTTCAGTAGGCCCGTGGTGATGCGCCGGCGGGACTGTTCGCAGGCTTTCTTGACCTCCTCGAGCACGCGGTTGACGCGCTGACCGGTCAGCGCTGAGATATACAGTATCGGAGCGTAGGCCATGAATTTCAGGTTTTCACGCACTTCACGGTTGAATTCGTTCATGGTGCCGGTGTCCTTTTCCACGGCGTCCCACTTGTTGATGACGATGATCGCGGCCTTGCC
>CAKUDW010000362.1 GCA_934645275.1 uncultured Clostridia bacterium | reverse complement strand
GTTTGAGAATTATGAAGGGCGCATGCCCCAGCTTCAGCCCGTGCTCGACAAGTACGGCTTTAAGGATTTTGAAGAAGTAAAGGCCTTCAACAATGCTCGCGGCGTGGACGCTTACAAGATCGTTGAAAGCACTCAGCCCATCTGCTTTGAAAATGTCAAGTGGGCCTACGAACTGGGCGCTGCCATCGCCTTCAAGGAGGGCGTGAAGACCGCGGCAGAAGCTGCAAAGTGCATCGGCGTTGGCTTGCAGGCTTTCTGCATCCCCGGCTCCGTGGCGGATCAGCGTCAGGTTGGCATTGGCCACGGCAATTTGGGCGCGATGCTGCTCGATGAGAAGACCGAGTGCTTCGCTTTTCTGGCCGGTCATGAATCCTTCGCTGCCGCCGAGGGTGCCATCAAGATCGCTCTGAATGCCAACAAGGTTCGCAAGAACCCGCTGCGCGTTATCCTGAACGGCCTTGGCAAGGACGCCGCAATGATCATCTCCCGCATCAACGGCTTCACCTATGTGCAGACGAAGTACGACTATCTCTCTGCGGACGTGAAGGAAGATCATGCGCTGACCATCGTGAGCGAAACGCCCTATTCCACCGGTGATCGCGCGAAGGTAAAGTGCTATGGCGCGGACGATGTGCGTGAAGGCGTGGCCATCATGTGGCATGAGAATGCCGATGTGTCCATCACCGGTAACTCCACCAACCCCACGCGCTTCCAGCATCCGGTTGCGGGTACCTATAAGAAGGAACGTCTCGAAGCTGGCAAGAAGTACTTCTCCGTGGCTTCCGGCGGCGGCACGGGCCGCACGCTGCATCCGGATAACATGGCCGCCGGCCCTGCCTCCTACGGCATGACCGATACCATGGGCCGCATGCATTCTGACGCGCAGTTCGCAGGTTCCTCTTCCGTTCCGGCGCACGTTGAAATGATGGGCTTCCTGGGCGCAGGCAATAACCCCATGGTTGGTATGACCGTTGCGGTTGCCGTTGCGGTTGAAGAAGCTTCCAAGTAAGCAAAGTTTTGCAAGGCGAAGGGTTCAGGCCCTTCGCCTTGATTTCTAAAGAACAAGAATTAGCAAAACCAGAGTTTTGCGGGTCGGCGGATTCCGAAGGGATACGTCGACAATTCATAAAGAACAAGATTAGCAAAACCAGATTTTTGCGGGTCGGCGGATTCTTAAAGAGAGACGCTGACAATATACTCGAGGCGGCAAAAAACCTGCAAAGCGTTGCTATTTGCTCGTCAGGCGGTAGCTGTCCTCAATGAGCATGTCGATATCGTCGTCGGTCAGGCCGCCGTCTAGAATCACGCTGATCCAGTGGCGCTTGTTCATGTGGTACGCGGGCACGACGGAAGAAAAGGCGTCGCGCCAGAAAACACACTTCATGGGTTCGGCTTTCACATTTACCCATATTTTTCCATTGCGTTCAAATATATGGGCGAAGGTTTTGTGGTTGCCAGAATGGCGCATGACCGTCCACCCGGGATCGTCGAACGGGTAATCCTCATAAACATTAGGCAGCGCCAGGAAGCGATCAATAGCTTCGCAGCGCGTGTACATATG
>CAKUDW010000361.1 GCA_934645275.1 uncultured Clostridia bacterium | reverse complement strand
CGGCGGGCTCGCAGTCGCCCTTATCGAAATTCTCCAACGGATGGCGCTGACCGATTTCCGCACCGGCCTGATAATCTCCGTAGAGCACGTCGATGTCCTTGATGAACTTGCGGTTGAGCAGGTGCAGCGGAATGCCCTGCGGGCACACGCGGCTACATTCGCCGCAGTCGGTGCAGCGTCCGACCACATGGAAGGCTCGAATGATATGGAACAGATTTTCCTCAAAATCATCCGCGGCCGCCTTGTTCTGAACGCCGGTATTCGGGTTGTCAAACACGCACTTGATACAGCTGCATGCAGGACAGACGTTTCGACAGGCGTTGCAGCGAATGCACTTGGAAAGCTCGCTTCGCCAGAAAGCAAAGCGCTCGTCTTCAGTCATGTTTTCGAGCCTGCGCACCATGTCAAACTTGTCACCCTCGGTGGTGTCCTCGGATTCGCCTATAAATTCCTCGCCCGCCACATGCGTCTTACCCTTGCAGCACAGACATTTGAGCAGCAGCACATCGCGCCGCGCGACGTCCATATCGCCGTAGAGCGTATGCACATGCAGCGTATCGCCATCCTCGGTAATCTCCAGAATACCCTTTGCACCCAACGTGCGAATCTTGTCAACATCAATCTTGCCCTTACAGCCCACGCCCACCACATGTACCCTTTCAGG
Source organism: uncultured Clostridia bacterium (assembly GCA_934645275.1). The sequence continues at coordinate 899 of CAKUDW010000361.1, read as the reverse complement.
ATTCACGCGATGCTCGGTGCAGAGCTGATTGTAGGAATAGGTATCGCAGGGCTTCAGGAAGGCCAGCACAGCGCCCTCTTTCTGTGATTCGGCGATCAGCATTTTGCTTAGATTCGGCCCGCAGAAGCCGTCGCAGCGCAGCGCGTCAATGCGCGTGGCGTCCAGCACTGCAGGAACGCGATCCCAGCTGTTTTCACCCTGTTCCCACGCGAGAACGCGATCCGCCCGACCGCTTTCCAGATACTGGCGCGCTTTTTCAATCATCAGGCTTTGCATCTCAAATCCCCCAGTTTCTTATTTTCGCCCAGCTCGGTAATGGTTTTGGCAAAATCGTTCATCGTGGCGGCGAACTTCGCGCCCTCCGCCGCAGAAACCCACTCCACGCGCGTGCGGCGGCTGTCGATGCCCAGATAATTCAGCATTGAAAACAGCAGCGTCATGCGGCGGCGGGCATAGTAGTTGCCGGTGGTGTAATGGCAGTCGCCCGGATGGCAGCCGCAGAGAATCACGCCGTCCGCGCCGCGCTGGAATGCGCGCAGTATAAACAGCGGATTCAAGCGGCAGGAACAGGGGATGCGAATGATTTTCACGTTGGCCGGGTAGCTCAGCCGGCTCGAACCTGCCAGATCCGCGCCCGCATAGGAACACCAGTTGCAGCAGAAGGCTACAATGGTAGGCGTCCACGCTTTATCCTGATTCATCGGCATATCGCATCCACCTCCGACATGATCTGTTGATTGGAGAAGCCCTTCAAATCCATCGCCGTGGACGGACAGGTAACGGTACACGCGCCGCATCCCTGGCACACGGCTTCATTGACAGCGGCCACGCGCTTCACGCCGCGGAACTCAGGCCCGCGAACCTCCTTGTCCACATAGCTGATGGCGCCGTAGGGACAT
>CAKUDW010000360.1 GCA_934645275.1 uncultured Clostridia bacterium | reverse complement strand
TCAAGCTGACGCCTTCCACTATTGAGGCAAACAAGCGCTTCTTCCGCAGCGCGGACGAGGTGCCGCGCGAAGCGATTTCCATGGGCGTGGGCACCATCATGCGCGCGCGCAAGCTGCTGCTGATTGCGACGGGCGAGGACAAGCGCGACGCCGTGCGCGACATGGTGCAGGGCGACGTTTCGCCGAGACTGCCGGCTTCCGTATTGCGGTTGCATCGGGATGCAATCGTGGTGCTGGACAGGGCGGCGGCTGCGGGACTGTAAGTCTGAGACGCGCGGAAAAGTCCGCGCGCAGACGCATTGGGCGGCCGTGCCGCAAAAATCACCCCGTGCCCACCGTACATGCCGCTGGACGCGACTAGAGAGCTCGAGAGGACTTTGGCCCTATCGAGTTCTCCTGTTTTTTCGACAGACTGAGGAACCGGCGTTTCAATTCTGAAACGCCGGTTCTTTTATGTGTTTTTTAACCGCGGTTGAGCGCGATGTCCAGCGCGGCGGCGATGAAGCCCTTAAACAGCGGATGCGCCTTGTTTGGGCGGGACTTGAATTCGGGATGGTACTGCACGCCAACGTGGAATGGGCGGTCGCTGAGCTCTACGGTTTCGACGAGCCGCCCATCGGGCGAAAGGCCGGAAAGCGTAAGCCCTGCGGCAGTCAGCGCCTCGCGATAATCGTTATTGAATTCATAGCGGTGACGGTGGCGCTCGGAGATGCTCTCTGTGCCATAGCAGCGCGCCATGGTGGTACCGGGCTGAATTACACAGGGATATGCGCCCAGGCGCAGCGTGCCGCCCTTGTCGATATCGTTGCTCTGACCGGGCATGAAATCGATCACCTTGTGGGCACAGAGTTCGTCAAATTCGCCAGAATGCGCATCGACGATGCCGGCTACGTTCCGGGCATACTCAATCACGGCGATTTGCATGCCCAGGCAGATGCCGAAGTAGGGCAGGCGGTTTTCGCGGGCATAGCGCGCAGCCAGAATCATGCCGTCGATGCCGCGGCCGCCGAAACCGCCAGGCACAATGATGCCGTCCAGCTGGCCGAGCAGCGCGTCACAGTTTTCAGGAGTCAGGTGTTCGGAATCAATCCAGTGGATGTCAATATCCGTGCCCAGCGTGTAGCCTGCGTGGCGCATGGCCTCAGCCACGGAGAGGTAGGCGTCGTGCAGCTGTACGTACTTGCCAACCAGACCGATTTTTACCACATGTTCGCGCGCCTTGATGTGCGATACCATTTCCGTCCACTCAGTCAGGTCCGGATTGGGCGCGTCGATGCCCAGCTCGCGGCAGACGACCGTGGAGAACGAGGCCTTTTCCAGCATCAGCGGCGCTTCGTAGAGGTAGGGCAGGGTGATGTTCTCAATTACACAGTCGGGCTTGACATTGCAGAACATCGAAATCTTTTTGAAAATGGCGGGCTCCAGCGGCTGATCGCAGCGCAGCACGATGATGTTTGGATTGATGCCCATGCCCTGAAGTTCCTTCACGGAATGCTGCGTGGGCTTGGATTTGTGTTCGTCAGAGCCGCGCAGGAAGGGCACCAGCGTCACATGGATGAACAGGCTG
>CAKUDW010000359.1 GCA_934645275.1 uncultured Clostridia bacterium | reverse complement strand
GAGATGAACGCGGGCGCAGTCATCACCCACGAGGAAAAGAAGCTCAAGTCCGGCATCTTCGGCGCGCAGGCGGATTTTGCCTTCCTCGATCCGACGTATACGCTATCTGTGCCCTTCGGCCAGGTGATTTCCGGCGCGTTCGACACGCTGAGCCACGCGATGGAAACCTATTTCGGCAAGCCGGATGAAAACAACCTGTCGGACGACATCAATGAAGCCGTGATGCGCAGCGTCATCCGCAATATCCGCGTGCTGATGCAGGATGCCAACAATTACGAAGCCCGCAGCGAACTGGCGTGGGCCTCGGCGATGGCCGAAAACGGCGTGCTGAAAATCGGCAAGGTCACGGATTTCCAGGCACATCAGATCGAGCATCAACTGGGTGCGTATACCAACTGCAACCACGGCAGGGGGCTGGCAGTAATTCATCCTGTGCTGTACCGGCACATCTATAGGGCGGGCGCGGCACGCTTCGCGCGGTTTGCCCGGAACATCTGGGGCATTGCGCCCAGGGGCTGCGACGAAGCCACGGCTCTGGCGGGCATTGAGGCGCTGGCGGCGTTCATCAGGGAAATCGGCTTGCCTGCCACCCTTGCAGAGCTGGGCATTCCCGAGGACACCGACCTGCGCGCTGTGGCAGATTCCACGAATATCACCGCAGGCTGCTGCAAAAAGTTGACCCACGATGAGATCTATGAAATTCTGCTGGAGTGCAGATAAATAAAAATCAGGAGGAAAAAACGATCATGAGCATTCTATTTATCAACGGCAGCCCCAACCGGCACGGCAATACTGCTTCTCTGGCTGCGACGCTTCTCAAGGGCAAAAACTATGAGACCCTGAACTTGACCGACTACACCATCGGCGCTTACGGCCAGCAGCTTCCCGGCGACGGGCTGGATACGGTCATCGCCGCCATGGAAAAGGCGGACACCATCGTGATTGGTTCGCCGCTGTACTGGCACAATATCTGCGGCAGCGTTCGCAACGTGCTGGATCGCTTCTATGGCCGCGTGCAGAACGACGGGCTATCCGGACGCAAGCTGTATTTCGTATTCCAGGGCGCCGCGCCGGAAAAGTGGATGCTGGAAGCGGGCGAATACACCATGAAGCGCTTCGCCGCGTTGTACGGCATGCGCTATGAGAGCATGGCGACCGACAAGGTCGAAGCTGAAAGGCTGAATCAGACGCTCTAAGGAGGCATCACTATGGAGTATGTAACCTCGAACAATGGCGTAAAAATGCCGATGGCGGGCATCGGAACGTTTTTGCTGACCCCGGACGAGGCGGAGGCCTCCGTTCTTTCCGCGCTGCAAAGCGGCTATCGCCTGATCGACACGGCGAACGCCTACGTCAACGAAAAGGCTGTGGGCCGCGCGATGAAGAAGTCCGGCCTGCCCCGCGAGGAAATCTTCCTCGAAACCAAGCTGTGGCCCGCGTTTTATGAGCAGCTGGACGCGGTGGAAAAGACGCTTGCCCGTCTCGATACCGACTACATCGACCTTCTGCTGATTCATCAGCCCGCAGGCAATTATCTGGCGGGCTATCGCCTGATGGAGCAGGCTTACGA
>CAKUDW010000358.1 GCA_934645275.1 uncultured Clostridia bacterium | reverse complement strand
CACTCATCTGCATTCAGATTGAAATGTTTCAGCAGGCATTCGTATATCTCCGGCGCAGGCTTTGTGCAGCGCTGAAAGGCCGATATGACGGTGCCGTCGAAATACGCGCTCCCGGGAACGTTGTCCCAGTATTCGGGTTGGCGACAGCTGGCGTTGGAAAGCAGATATATTCCCAGACCGCGGCGTTTACAGTCCTGGATAAATTCCGCCATACCTGGAATCGGAACCAGCGGCTTATCCCAGTTGAAAACCAGTTCGCGCGCGACGCTATGGAGGCGCGCGGGCAGTCGATTGCAGACGCGGCTGAGCAGCTCGGTCTCCGTCAGTGCGCCCATGTCCAGTAACGGCCAGTCGGCGGAACGGAAAATTGCATCCATGAGCAGTGTTTGGTCTTGCGGGTCATCAACGCCTGCGCGACGGATAAAGTAGGTGGGATCGTACTTTATCAGTACGTTTCCCATATCAAAGATTATATTTCTCAGCATACATTCGTCCTCGCCTCCCGGCGTATTGCCGCGCAAAATGGCAATGCACCTTTTTAACCACACCATTATAACATACAGAATGCGGCAATGGAAGATAGCGTCTGTAAGTCTCTGGCGATTTGAATGAATGAAAAAACGGTTGGCCTATTGTGGCAGCGTATACCGCCGGAAAAAGGTTTGCTTTAAAGTTAAACGGCGATTTTGATGGGGTGGATACGCTTTACACACTGAATATACCTTCTCCATGTTCGGCGGCGAAATTGAACACGTTACGATGATTTTCCAAAACCGCATGATAGAAAATGTGATGGACAGACTTGGGGTGACGGAAGACGAAAGGCAGTTGAGAATCACCATGCCCGTGGCTGCTAGTCAGCAGCTTTTCGGCTAGGTGTTTAGCCTTGGCAAGGCCGTTAGAATTATCAGGCCCGAGGGCGTTAAGGAGAACATAAAAAACATACTTGCAGATATCGCCGCAAGGTATGGATAAAATTGCATTTTTGGCCAGTTATCAGGGCCGTTTTTTTCCTTTTGCGGAAAAACAGCACCTTCCACAATGGAAAGGTGCTGTGGTGATATTACTTTTTCTGTTTGATTGTGCTACCCGAGAGGGTTTAAGCCAAGAAACTAAATCGCCTGAAAATCTTGAAAATCAAGCGCTTTTTTAGTTCTGGATCTTCATCTTCGGAAACATACCGTTGCGTTCCGCAGGCAATGCAAAGGGCAATTAATACAACTTTGCGCCTGCCGGAATGTGAGGATCGACCATCAGCAAATGCAGCTTTTCTTCGCTGTTTTCGTGGTGGACGGCGGAGATGAGCATGCCGCAGGAGTCGATACCCATCATTGCCCTCGGAGGCAGATTGGTAATGGCAATGCAGGTCTTGCCGATCAGTTCTTCCGGCTCGTAATACTCATGAATGCCGCTCAGGATGACTCGATCCGTGCCGGTGCCGTCGTCGAGGACGAACTTCAGGAGCTTCTTGGACTTCTTCACAGCTTCGCATTCCTTGACCTTTACGGCGCGGAAATCAGATTTCGCGAAAGTTTCAAAGTCGATCAAATCCTGAAACAGCGGTTCGATCTGCAC
>CAKUDW010000357.1 GCA_934645275.1 uncultured Clostridia bacterium | reverse complement strand
CAGAGCAAAAATCGTTTCCCTGCAGTTTTTGCGCCCGAAAATCTGAAAAGATTTTAGCAAAAACTGGTGAGGGTGGCAGTGGCGGGGGAGCTTGCTTCCCCGTCCACATGTAAGCTATCCCATTTGCAGTAAAGGAGAAAATACCATGGCATACGATTTCAGGTCGGCGCGCTTTTGGGCGTCTGAAATCATTCAGGCTGCGCTTCCAGTGGGCGGTTGTGCGGTGGACGCCACGCTCGGTAACGGCCACGATGCGCTTAACCTGGCGCAGCTCGTGGGCGACGGCGGCCACGTGATTGGTTTCGACGTGCAGCCGGAGGCCATTGCCGCGAGCCGCGCGCGGCTGGAGGCAGCGGATGTGGCACAGCGCTGCACGTTGATTCTGGATGGGCACCAGCACATGCGCAATCACCTTAAGCCCGAGAGTGCGGATGTGGTGCTGTTCAATCTCGGCTGGCTGCCGAGAGCGGCGCATGCCGTGACCACGCGTACCGAAACCACGCTTCAGGCGGTGGCCGCCGCACTGGAAGTGTTGAAGTTCGGCGGCGTGCTCACCATTTGCGTCTATCCCGGCCACGACGAGGGCGCGCGCGAGCGCGACGCGCTGTTAGCCTGGGCACAGTCATTAGATCAGACGCGCTTCGACGCGATGCTGCGCTGCTATCTGAACCAGAGCAATAGCCCGCCGTTGCTGATTGCAGTAAAGAAAAAGCTTCAGCGGAAAAGTCAGTCTGTGTAGAGCTGATAGAGCTTGTGGTATATGCCGTTTGGCTTGGACATCAGTTCATCGTGCGATCCCTGTTCCACGATGCCGTCGTCCGTAAGTACCAGTATCGTGTCTGCATTGCGGATGGTGGTCAGCCGGTGCGCAATGGTGAAGGTGGTGCGTCCGTGCATCAGTTTTTCCAGCGATTGCTGCACCAGACGCTCAGATTCGTTGTCAAGCGCGCTGGTCGCTTCATCCAGTATCAGTATCGGCGGGTTCTTCAGGAACACGCGCGCGATGGAAATGCGCTGCTTTTGACCGCCGGAAAGCCGCGTGCCGTGTTCGCCGACGTTGGTGTCGTAGCCGTGCTCAAATTCCATGATGAAGTCATGTGCGCCCGCCAGCTTCGCTGCGCGGATGATTTCCTCGCGGCTGGCGCCGGGCTTACCGTATTCGATGTTGCTCAGCACGGAACCGGAGAACATGTACACATCCTGCTGTACCACGCCGATGTGGCTGCGCAGGGACTTGAGCGTAAATTCGCGTACGTCATGACCGTCGATTAGAATGCGTCCCTGCGTCGCGTCATAGAAGCGGGGAAGCAGGCTGCACAGCGTGGTCTTGCCGCCGCCAGACGGACCGACCAGCGCTACGCTCTCGCCGCTGTGTACCTTCAGATTGATGTCCGTAAGTACGCTTGCATTGCTTCCGGCGTAGGCAAAGGAAACGTGGTCGAATTCGATATCGCCGCGTACGTTCCGCATTTCCACAGCGTCCGCCCTTTCCTGAATGCTTGGAGCGAGGCGCATCATTTCGTCGAAGCGCTCAAAGCCGGTGATGCCGCGCTGGAACTGCTCCGTAAATTCCACAAAGCGGCG
>CAKUDW010000356.1 GCA_934645275.1 uncultured Clostridia bacterium | reverse complement strand
AAAGCACCTCCTGAACTAATTTCAAAATTACTGGAATTCTATACGCACTTCCGCAACCCTGGAAGAGGATAGCATTTTGATACGGGCGACGCCCTACTTGCGGATGCCCGCCGCCGCGGTTCTCACTTCCACGCCGCAGGCCTGGCCAAGCTCCTTCATACTCGGAGCCTCTACCATGCGCACGCCCGCTTTATTGCAGGCTTCGCGCACCTGTCGCACGATGAACAGATCCGCATCTGCGCCAATATAGGCCTCAGCAATTTCACCGGCCTCAATCGCGCGCAGCAGGCGGCGCGTGCCCACGACCTTCTGAGCATTTTTCAGCCTTTCAAGCATTGCGCACACGCTCCTTTCAGACATACCCGAACTATAAGATCATACCATTCATTTTCCACCTTGTCAAGCAAATTGCGGGGTATGCAGGGGTATATGTCCAAATTTTAACCAAAAAGTCTGTGTTTTATGCCGTCACCCGCGCGCAATTTCCGTCGCAAAAAAATATTTTCCCAAACCTCTGACATTCCACTCTCCCCGTGCGTCTTTATATATAGAAGCACATGCTGGGAGGATGATTTTATATGAGGCGCATATTTGCTCTGATACTGCTGCTCACACTTCTGATACCATCGTGCGCGCTGGCCACGCCCAATTACAGATATTATAAACCACCCATCGCAGTGTACGTCAAGGTCGACCGCGCAGCCGTTTACAAGCAACCGAGTGCCGCCTCTACGCTGCTCGGACGTCCGAAGCGCGGCGAGCGCTTCGTGTGCTTTGCGCAGGGCGACGGCTGGGCGATGCTCGTCAATGCCAGCGGCAAAATCGGCTATTGCCAGAAATCGCTGCTGAGCAAGAAGCCGGTCGGCGAGCGCGTATGGGTGGATTACGATATGGCGTGCGCTGTCGAACTGGACGGCGGCGGCACAAAGACCATTTCACTCGGTCAGGAATACGAGCTGATCGGCACGAAGGGCAAGCGCAGCCATATCCGCAATGCAAAGGGCGAAACCGGCTGGTGCGACAGCGACATGCTCAGCAAGAAAAACCCGAACGGCCTGCACGAAACGCTATACGTGCAATGTCCGGGTGCAAAGCTCTTTTCGCAGACTGTAACCACCGCCAGCGCGCGCACGTTGAAACAGGGGCAGGCCGTAACCGCCGTGGCTCAACGCGGCAGCTGGTATCGCGTGAAGGTAAACGGCCGCTATGGCTACATGCACGCGCTGACGCTGGACAGTGAAAGGGCGCCTGCCGACGGGCGAACGCTGTATTGGAAATACGATGGCGAGCCGCTGTACATGAACGGCAAAATCGTGTGCCGCCCCATGAAGGGCGAAGCGCTGAAATTAAAGGGCGTCACCAGAGATGGCAAGAGCCTGACTGTCAAGACGCTCGACGGCATTTCCGGCCATCGCGGCTATGGCTTTTTCGAATACTGATTTCCTGTGGACAAACAGAGGCGGTTCTCCAAATGGAGAACCGCCTCATTCATCATAATCAGTATGCCTCGTGGATTTCGATATCAGTGTAGCGTTTCAGACCGGTACCGGCCGGAATTTGCTTGCCGATGATGACGTTCTCCTT
>CAKUDW010000355.1 GCA_934645275.1 uncultured Clostridia bacterium | reverse complement strand
GGACTTAAGCGCCTGCACATCCTGCGCGCCCTCCGGCAGCGCCTGATAGATGAAGTCGAACACCTTGGTCGTGCCAAAGGCCTTCAAATCCTCCGGCAGCTGGTTAAACTGCTCGCCCTTGCCGATGATTTGCGCAAGTCCATAGATCACATAGCCGGAACCCAGCGTAGCGATGAACGCGGGCACCTTCAAAAACTGAATGATGCAGCCGTTCATCAGGCCGACGGCGGCGCCGGTCAGCAGCGTGATAATGATCGCCGCCCAGGCCGGCCAGCCGCACAGCACTGTCAGCACGCCCAGCACCACGGAGCACAGACCCACGGTGTTGGCCAGAGAAAGATCGATGCCGCCGGTAGTAAGCACCAGCATCATGCCCATACAGGCCACGCAGGGCACAGCGGCCTGCTTGATGACGGTGAAAATTGCGGACACCGAGAAGAAACTCGGCACCACGAAGCAGGCAATGATGAAGAGGATGGCGTATTCCAGAATAACGCCGTGTTCCTTGGCGAACTTTGTAAATCTCTTACTATTTTCCATGTTCGCGCCCTCCTCAGTGCATTTCCACTTCCGCAGCCGATATGAACTGGGAAGTCTTTTCGTCGCGGCGCGCCTTCATTAGCATGCTCAGCGCAACCACGGCAATGATGATAACGCCCACAATAATGTTCTGGAGGTAAACCGACACATGCAGCAGATTCAGCACATTGCGCACCGAACCAATAATCAGCGAGCCGATCATTGTCAGCCACACCTTGCCCTCGCCGCCAGCCATATTGATGCCGCCGATAACGCAGGCAGCGATGGCGTCGGTCTGGTAATTATCACCCTGAGTGGGGTGCGCCGTGGTCAGCTGAGCCGCCAGCAATACGCCCGCGCAGGCTGCGCAGAAGCCGGAAAACATGAACACAAACAGCTTGATGCGGCTGACGCGGATACCCGCGTTCACCAGTACCTGTTCGTTGCCACCCAGGCCGTAGATGTGCGCACCGATGGGCAACCGTGTAGTAATAATCACACCCAGCGCCACGAATATCAACATCAGCAAATCGGAATAGGGTATGCCAAGCAGCGTGGAATTGCCGATGGCCTTGAACCCTGCCGGAAAATTGCCGAAAGAATTGCCATTGTTAAAGAGATAGGCCGCGCCCTGTGTAATCTGGCCAATAACCAGCGTGGAAACGAACGCGGGCACATTCAGGAAAGCCACCAGCGAGCCGGAGATCAGACCCAACAGCAGGCCGGTTGCGATGGCCGCCACAATGGCCACCGGCACGGACACGCCGTGGGCAAATAAAATGCCCACCACCATGCCACAAAAGGAGATATTGCCGCCGACGGACAGGTCGATGCCTTTAATTACGATTACCTGAGACATGCCGACCGCCGCAATTGCGATTACAGAGCTCTGCCGAATCACGTTCAGCAGATTGCCGGCCCGCAGAAAATTCGGCACCAGCGAGCCGCCCAGCAGGAACAGGGCCACGCCCAGCACCGCCGTGATCAGCGCCTTTTTATACTTCTTGAAAAACTGCACTTCGCGCTTACCTCACTTTACCAGCGTGCCCGGACAGGAGCTCTTCCCGTCCGGGC
>CAKUDW010000354.1 GCA_934645275.1 uncultured Clostridia bacterium | reverse complement strand
CCTGTGGACGGGGAAGTAAGCTCCCCCGCCACGGCCACCCTCACCAGTTTTTGCTGAAATTCTTCAGATTTCCGGGCGCAAAAACTGCAAGGGAACGATTTTTGCTCAGGAAAATGGGATTTTCCGCCGCAAAATCGTCCCGCGTCCACCGTACACGCCGCTGGGCACGATTGGAAGCTCGAGAGGGCTTCGACCCTCTCGAACTCTCCCGGTTTTTCGACAGACTGACGCCCGGAACATTGCGTTCCGGGCGCTTTTTAGATTTGGCTATGCAATATTTGCATTTCTATTTCCGCGTGACAATCATATCGTTCAGGCTATATACGCCCGCGGCCACGCCCCATTCGCGCACAACGTCGAGCAGTTTAGCGCAGAGTTCGGCGCGCGCGGCGGGATCGGCCTGCACCTCGAGGGCGGCGAGATATTCGTCCATTTGCGCATCCGACAGGCCGAATACGTTCATTTCGGCCGGGTCGGCGGAATGGTACAGCGCGGAAAGGTCGGGTTCGTATTCCCCGCTGCATTCCGCAACCCAGATTTGCGCCGTGCCGGTTTCCAGATTGCCCTGCCAGATCAGCGGATCAATGAATTCCAGCTTCAGCGTCAGCCCGACGCCATCCAGCTGCGCACGCACCGCCTCGGCCATGATGCAGCCCACGCTCTGCTCTGCGCCGGTGGGGAAGCTCATCACGAATTCCATCGAGCCATCCTCCGGAGCCGAGGTGAAGCGTTCGCCGTTCCAGGCGTAACCCGCGCGCTGAAGCAGCGCGACGGCATTTTCCAAAGCCGCCTCCGGCGAGAGCGTTTCGGCGGTGGAATGGGCAGGGCTGAGCGGGCTGCCTGGCCAGATGGGATTGCTGATTGCAGTGGCCCACGCGCCGTACACATCCTGCACTGCGGAATCGCGCTGCGCTTCAAACAGGCCGAGCAGCGCGTTGCGCAGAGCCTTGCTTGCATCTGAATCTGCTTCGCCAACTTTTACGCGGTTGGCGTTGATGCCGATATAGCCGTAGGCGCTGCCTGTGACAGGTACGGCGTTCAGCGCGTCGCCCGCGTCCTGGAGCGCCGATTCATTTTCCGTGCTCCAGGGAATGCGCGCATAGTCGAAGCGCCCGTCGAGCAGGCCGGGAATCAGCTCACCTTCATCGGCGGGGATGATGCGCAGCTGTGCGGGCTCCGCCGCGTCGGGACTGCTGGGGTTCGCGTCGAGCAGGTACTCGCCGCCCTGATCCGCCGCCACCACATAGCGGCCGCAGCCCACCGTGGCGCTCACTGCGCGCACGTTGCTCAGATCGCCCTTTGTAAAACCGAAGGCATGCGCATCGTAATCATACAGCTCTGCGTTGCCGAAAATGTGCAGCGGCACGACGGGAATGTTCAGAATGTTCAGCGCCGCCGCGTCGAAATTATCCATATGTACGGTGAGACTGTACTTGCCGGTGCGCTCTATGCCGGAAACGAAGTCCGTTCCATCGCCCACGGAAACGCCGCGGCTGTAACCCTCGATCGTCGCGCCCATGCGCTCCAGCAGTCCGCGGCCGAGTCCCTCCGAATCGGCGGCAACCACGGGATCGCCGTCGTAGCCGCTTACCATGGC
>CAKUDW010000353.1 GCA_934645275.1 uncultured Clostridia bacterium | reverse complement strand
GGCTCAGGACGCATCGGCGCGTGGTATCCTGTCACCTCGGCGGCAGCGCGTCGCTTTGCGCCATTTTAGATGGAAAGAGCATGGACAACAGCTTCGGATTTTCATTGCAGATGGGCATTCCACATGCGAGTCGTACTGGCGATGTGGACGCCTACATTGTACCCTACCTGCTCGAAAAGGGGCTTTCAATTGACGAAATCTATGAAGGACTTGGTAAAAACGCTGGCCTGAAGGGCATATCCGGTACCAGCGGAGACATGCGCGATATCGAGCAGGCCATCTCAGAAGGCAGTGAGCGCGCCATGCTGGCGTTGAAAGTGCTTCATACGCACATCATTCGCTATATCGGCGCTTACGCCATGGAAATTGGTGGACTGGACGCTCTGGCCTTTACCGGAGGCATCGGTGAAAACAGCGTGCGCCTGCGGCGCATGGTGATGCAGTCGATGGCGCATATGGGTATAATTGAAGATGAAGCAGCCAATGAAAGCAGTTCGGGCGAACGGCTGATTTCTGCGCGGGATTCCAGAATTGCAGTTTATGTGATTCCGGCAAACGAGGAGTACATGGTCGTCCGCGAAACATACAGAATTTGTAATGAAAAAAATTGCTGAATGCTGAATTTTATGTTCACATCTGGTAATTTGAGATAATTTATTGTATAATAAAGGCAAGCAGAGCTTTTGAATGTTAAAGGCAAATCTGATATAAAGGCAGGGATAACGTGATCAAGAAGAAATGTATCGCCATGCTGTTGGCGGGCGGTCAGGGAAGCCGCCTTGGATTGTTGACAAAGGTTATGGCAAAGCCGGCGGTACCGTTCGGCGGCAAGTTCAGAATTATTGATTTCCCTCTTTCCAACTGCGCCAATTCCCATATTGACACCGTGGGCGTGCTGACGCAGTATCAGCCGCTTGAGCTAAACCGTTACATTGGTTCCGGCGCACCGTGGGATCTGGATCTTTCAAATGGCGGCGTGTTTGTGTTGCCGCCCTACATGAAGGCCAAGAGCGGCGAATGGTATCGCGGCACTGCAAACGCCATTTATCAGAACATCAGCTTTATCGAGCAGTACGATCCGGAATATGTGCTGATTCTCTCGGGCGATCATATCTATAAGATGGATTACAACAGCATGCTGGACGCGCACATTCGCGCCAATGCGGATGTAACCATCGCAGTTCGTCCCGTGCCGATGGAGGTTGCTTCCTCCTTTGGCATCATGAATATTGACGAGCAGGATCATATCACCGAATTTGAAGAAAAACCCAAGCATCCCAAGAGCAACCTTGCTTCGATGGGCGTGTACATCTTCACCTGGAAGATTCTGAAACAGTACCTGCTCGCTGACGAACAGGACCCGAACTCCAAGAACGATTTCGGCAAGAACATCATTCCGAAGATGTTGGGTGACGGCTGCGCGATGATTGCCTACCGCTTTACCGACTACTGGAAGGACGTCGGCACCATCGAGAGCCTTTGGGAAGCGAATATGGATCTGCTGAAGGTGCCGCCGGAGTTCGACCTGACCGATAAGCGCTGGAGCATTTATGCGCGCAGTCCGGTCATGTATCCACACTATATTGGTGAGGAAGCCGTGGC
>CAKUDW010000352.1 GCA_934645275.1 uncultured Clostridia bacterium | reverse complement strand
CCGGCTGCGATCTTTTCCACGCGCTCAGGATCAACTGCTTGCCATAACGGCAGCGATGCATCGCCAATCAGCTTGCTCATGCGCCGCCTGATCTCTGCAGTATAGGCTGCGCTGCACGTTTTCGGATAAGGGCTCTTCTTGCGCTGCAACAGCTTTTCTGGCAGCAAATCGCGTACAGCGGCGCGATATAGTCCCTTATTCACACCACCCATGCGCTTTACGCGCCACGGCATGGCGTATACGGCGCTGACCAGTCGATCATCGCACAGCGGCGTATAAACCCGTATCCCCGCAGCTGAACACATCTTCGTTGCACGTTCCTGCAAATTCGGCATGAAAAAGTCGAAGCACAGGCGCTGCATTCTGAATAGAGCCCGTTCTGCTGGGGCTACGCCACTCACGTCATAGCCTGTCATCGCTTCGTGAAATGTTTTACGCACGTAAGCAGGCAGCGCAATTTTTTCGCGCACAGCCGGTTTCAGAATCCCGTCGCGCAATTCGATCGAACCAGACCATGGGAATACTTCGTCCTGCACGCTTCCATCGCCCTGAAACCATGGGTAGCCACCAAAAACTTCGTCGCCGCACTCGCCGGAAACCACGCGTCCCGCACGCTTGCCAATGGCACGCGCAAACAACAGCAGCGATGAGTCAATATCCGCCATGCCCGGAAAGCCGCGCGCCGCCTGAGCCTCGTCGATAGTTCCTGCCAGATCATCCTGCCGCAACACAATGGTGGTATGCTGCGTGTGCAAATATTCCGCGGCCAAATGCACGTATGGCGCATCCATTTCCGGTCTGAAGGCGTTGGCTACAAAGTCGCGCGCGTTGTCCTGATAATCCACAGAAAAGCTCAGCAGATTTGGCGCACGTTGTGCGAGCAATGCAGTGAGCGCGGTTGAATCAATGCCGCCCGAGAGCATACAGGCGGGCTTGAGCGGCGCGATATCGTCAATCGCCTGTTCCAGCAATGCGCGCACTTGAGCTGCAGCTGCTTCCGGATCGATTTCTGACGTTGCATTTGGCAACTCAAAATAGCGCGTTTCACGCAGCGATTCACCTTCGAAAATCATCGTGCAGCCTGTTCGCACGGACCTTATGTCCCGCAGCGGCGTTTTGCCGGGCGTGCATGCCGGACCCAGGCCGAGCAGCTCGCACAAGCCGTCTCGATCTATCACCGGTTCTGCAATGCCGGCTGACAACAGCACTTCCGGATGATCCGACAACGCCGCTTCGCTGCCGCGCCGCGCATAGAAAGCGCTGACTTCGCCCATTCGGTCGCGGCTCACGAGCATGCGATCGCGCTGCGTATCGCAGATGCAGCTCAACAATGGCCCCTGAAGGTGCCGCGCGTAATCGTCGCCCCAGCGCGCATAGGCCAGTAACGCTAGCTGTGCTGCCGAACCGTCGGCTACGCCAAGCTCATGAGAGAGTTGGTAACCGTTTCGCAGCCGTCCGCAACAGAGCGCCATACCCTGCGCATTCGAATATACGTTCTCGCCCGATACAGTCATACCCGCCCGCTCGATTCGTGTTTCGCCGCCACGCCGGCCATCCATGAAGCGGCTATTTGAATGGTAGGCAATGTAGTATTCCATATTTCATCA
>CAKUDW010000351.1 GCA_934645275.1 uncultured Clostridia bacterium | reverse complement strand
CGAATCGGGCTGTGGCAAGACGACCGTGGGCCGCACAATACTGCATCTGTACAAGCCAACCGCGGGTCAGGTCTGGTTCGATGGCAAACTGATTAAGACAAAGGAGGACATTGCAGCGTTTCGCAAAAAGGCTGCAATGGTGTTTCAGGATCCCTATTCCTCGCTGAATCCGCGCATGACGGTTTCTGATATCGTAGGCGAGCCGCTGGATGTGCACCATTTATGCGCTAATAAAAAGGAGCGCGAGGAGCGCATTCTTGAATTGCTGAGCTATGTCGGCCTGAACTCCGAGCATGCCTCGCGCTACGCGCATGAGTTTTCTGGTGGTCAGCGCCAGCGCATCGGCATTGCCCGAGCGCTCGCGGTGAATCCGCAGTTCATCGTCTGTGACGAGCCTGTATCGGCGTTGGACGTGTCCATTCAGGCGCAGGTCATCAATATGTTCGACGATCTGCAGGATAAGCTGGATTTGACTTATCTGTTTATCGCCCACGACCTGCTGGTGGTGCGCCATATTTCTGACCGCATCGCCGTGATGTATCTGGGCAAGATGGTGGAGCTGGCGAGCGCAGACGAGATTTACAATCATCCGCTGCATCCGTATTCGCAGTCGCTGCTTTCAGCTGTGCCGCTGCCCGATCCGAAGGCGGCGCGCGCCAATAAACGCATCGTGCTCAACGGCGATATTCCCAGCCCGCTGAACGCGCCGTCCGGTTGCCCGTTCCGCACGCGCTGTCGCTATGCCACCGAGGCCTGCGCACAGTCCATGCCTCCGTTTAACGAGGTGGAACCCGGTCACTTTGTGGCCTGCCATCGCGTGAAGGAGATTAACTAATTTCGCTTCAAGAATGTGCCAAATACACATTTTTGAAAATATATCCGACAAGTATTGCAAGGGAGAAAATGAAAATGAAAATGAAAAAGGTTTTTGCGCTTCTGTTGGTTATGGTAATGTTCGCTATGGGTCTTGCTGCGTGCAGCAAGAAGGAAACCCCCGCGACCGACGCGCCGCAGGCGACCGAGGCTGCAACCGTTGAGAATACTGAGACCCCTGCTGACAGTGCGACCGACGCCTCCACTGAAGACGCCGCTAACACTGAAGCTGCTGCGGACGATGCCGCGGCGGCCAACTGATTTGGTTCAAGGCGCGCGTTTGCGCTTTGGAATAATACTCGCCTAACATTGTAAGGGAGGAAGAAAAATGAAGAAGGTTCTGGCACTGATGCTCGTTCTGGCCATGTTTGCCGTTGGCCTGACCGCGTGCAGCAAGAAGGAAGCCAATGTTGAAGCAGCTGCTGACGTGACCGAGGCTCCGGCTGAGGAAGCCACCGAGGCTCCGGCTGAGGAAGCCACCGAAGCGCCCGCTGAGGAAGCCACCGAAGCGCCTGCTGAGGAAGCAACTGAAGCTCCGGTTGAAGAGGAAGCCACCGAGGCGCCCGCAGAGGAAACCGCTGAAGCTGCTACTGAGGAGGCTGTTGAAGCTACTCCCGTAGAAGTTGCCGATGCGTCCGCTGAGGATACTGCGACCGCAGCTGTGGCCGGTTCCACCATGGCGGTTTGCATCGCCTCTGAACCCGATACGATTGACCCGGCACTGAACTCTGCCGTGGACGGCGCGACCTTGAC
>CAKUDW010000350.1 GCA_934645275.1 uncultured Clostridia bacterium | reverse complement strand
CGCTCTCGGGCGTAGACGCACCCAGATGCGGCGTCAGCAGCACGTTCTTTACGCCGATGAGCGCCTTGCAGGGGAAATCGGTGACGTACACGCGCAGCCTGTCCGCCTCCAGCGCGGCCTTCACGGCCTCGTCGTTCACCAGACCGTCGCGCGAGAAATTCAGCAGTGCCGCGCTCGGCTTCATTTGCCGGAGCGCCGCCGCGTCGATCAGGTTGCGGGTGGAATCCATCAGCGGCACATGCACGGTGATGTAATCCGACTTTTCGAATATTTCCTCCAACGTGGGCGCATGCTGCACCGCGCGCGAGAGCTTCCAGGCGTGCTCCACTGAAATAAAGGGGTCGTAGCCCAGCACGTTCATGCCCATCGCCGCGCCGGTATTCGCCACCTGTACGCCGATGGCGCCCAGGCCGATGACGCCCAGCGTCTTGCCCATCAGCTCGGGACCGGCGAACTGCTTCTTGCCGGCCTCTACCTGCTTTTCAATGCTCGTTTCGCCGTCGGTCAGGCCGCGGCACCAGGCGATGCCGTCGTATATCCTGCGGCTGGCGAGCAGCAGCCCGGCAATCACCAGTTCCTTTACGGCGTTGGCGTTTGCGCCCGGCGTGTTAAAGGCCACGATGCCGCGCCTGGCAAAATCGTCCAGCGGCAGGTTGTTCACGCCCGCGCCCGCGCGCGCCACGCACAGCAGCTCGGCGTTCACGTCCATGCCGTGCATGTCCGCGCTGCGCACGAGTATGGCGTCCGGATTTTCGCAGTCCGCGCTTACAGCGTATTCGGCGGCAGGCAGCGCGTCTCGATAGACGGGAGAGATGGAATTCAGCGTTTTGATCGAATACATTTATTTATTCTCCTGTTCAAAGTCCTTCATGAAGGCAATCAGCGCGCGCACGCCTTCAATGGGCATGGCGTTGTAGATGCTGGCGCGAATGCCGCCTACCAGCCGGTGTCCCTTCAGGTTCACCAGCCCGCGCGCGGCGGCCTGCTTTACGAACAGCGCGTCCGTATCCGGGTCGGGTGTGGTGAAGGTCACGTTCATGCGGCTGCGCGAATTCGGCTGCGCCGTCGGGCGGTAGAAACTGCTCTCATCCAGCAGGTCGTACAGCAGCTTTGCCTTTTCGATGTTCACCGGCTCGATGCCTTCCACGCCGCCCTGCTTCTTCAACCATTTCATGCACAATCCAGCCATGTAGATGGCGTAGGTGGGCGGGGTATTGAGCATGGAACCCTGCTCGGCCATTTTCTGCCAGTTCATGATTTTCGGGCAGATGGCCTGCGCATGTCCCAGCAGATCCCTGCGCACGATTACCAGCGTCAGCCCCGCAGGGCCAATGTTCTTCTGCGCGCCCGCGTAAATCACGCCGAAGCGCGATACATCGTAGACCTCGGACATGATGTTCGACGACATGTCCGCCACCAGCGGCACGCTGCCGGTTTCCGGAAGAGACGCATAGCGCGTGCCGAAGATGGTGTTGTTGGTGGTGATGTAGAAATAGGTCGCGTCGCTGTGGAAATCGCGCGCGTCCCATTCAGGAATGCGCACATAGTTTTCCTCGCGCGAGGAGGCCACGCAGCGCGCGTCGCCGTATTTCTGCGCCTCGATCAGCGCGCCGTGAGCGAAATTGCCGCTGTCGATGTA
>CAKUDW010000349.1 GCA_934645275.1 uncultured Clostridia bacterium | reverse complement strand
CCCTGTGGTCATGTGCATTCGCGAATCCATCGCGCTGTCAATGGGTATGGTGGGCGCGCTGTCCATTGTGCGCTTCCGCACCGCCGTGAAGGATCCGCTGGACACGGCCTACATGTTCTGGGCGCTCACGATGGGTATCCTGCTGGGGGCGGGCCAGTTTTTCCTCACGGTGCTCACAGTCATCGGCATCGCCGTGTTGATTACGGTGCTGGTGCAGATTCAGTCCCGCAGAATGAACAGCTTCCTGCTGGTGCTGCGCATGGGTGAGGAAGCCGAGCGCGCGGCCAACCAGATCGTCGGAGGCGTGCGCATGCAGCAGCTCAAATCCAAAACCGTGTCCTCCGACGGCATCGAGGCCACCTACGAGGTACGCGTGGATAAGCCCGACGCCCTACTGAACAAGCTGCGCGCTGTGCCGGGCGTGTATGATGCTACGCTGGTTTCCTATTCCGGAGAGACGGCCTGATTGGGGCGGTTGCCCCGCGCACAGTCTTTCAGGGAGGAATCATTTGAATGACCCAGACAAATAAACGTGCCTACGCGCCGCGCCCGCAGCCGCGCAGAGCGGCGCCTCGACAGGGGCGGCCCGCGCCCCGGCCATCTCAGCCGCAGGGACGGCCTGTGCCCCGGCAACAAAGGCCGTCGCCCGCGCGCCCTGGCTATGCGCCGCGGAATTTGCAGCCTACCAGCCGCATGCGCGAGCTGCTGATGATTCTGGCCATCGGCGCGGCGGCGTGCATACTGGCGCTGTTGTTGCAAAGCGCATGGCCCAACGGCTTCCCGCTGAATGCCAGCGATAAATCTGCCGCAGCAGGCAGAATTACCGAAATACATTCCAGTGGCCCGCTGCGCATCAATGAAGTGATGACGGCGAACCGCAGAGCGCTGCTCGGGTCGGACGGTTCTTCGCCCGATTGGATCGAAGTGATGAACATTGGCGGCAGCGCCGTGAACCTGTCCGGCTATTCGCTTTCGAAGAACAGCGATTCTACCAATGTATTTACCTTTCCGGATTGCCGGCTCGAAGCGGGCGAATGCGTGCTGATCTATGCCGACAGCAAGCTTCGACAGGAATCCGGCGAGGAATTCCACGCGCCATTCCGCCTTTCTTCCACAGGCGACACGCTGATGCTGTTCAACCCCAGCGGTACCGCCATAGACACGGTGAATATTCCGCCGCTGCACTTGGACAGCAGCTATGCGCGTATTTCCACAAATGGCTGGGAGGAGAGCTACATGCCCACCCCCGGTGTGGAGAATACGGAAACGGCCTATCGCGCGCTCATGCAGCCGGCGGCAGACAGTCCGGTGGTGGTGAACGAAATCATGTCCACGAATCGCACGACGCTCGCCGATGCGAACGGTCAGTACTATGATTATATTGAGCTGTATAACCGTTCGAACGAGGCGGTCGATCTGACTGGCTGGTATCTCTCTGACGATGCGGAGAACGCGCGCAAATGGCGCTTCCCGGAAACGAGCATCGGCCCCGGCGAATATCTGGTGGTGTTTGCATCCAAGCTCGACCGCACGGATGATCCTACGCAGCTGCACACGAACTTTGCGCTCTCTTCCGAGGGTGAAAGCGTAGTGCTGTCCAATGCCGCAGGCCGCGTAATGGATCGCGTGGATTTCGATTT
>CAKUDW010000348.1 GCA_934645275.1 uncultured Clostridia bacterium | reverse complement strand
ATGCTGATCAGCGATGATGGAAGCGCACTTGCCTATTCCCTGGCGGATTTCGGCGTGGTATTGCGCGTGGAAAGGGTCGACTATCAGCCGCTTTCGGCAAATGATTTTCGCATTTACGACGCCTGGGCCGATCCTTACACGCTCAACGGCGTACCCGTCGTGCCCTATGAGCGCGTAGTTATTTCTACGGACGGTACGCGAAATGTGGCGCGGCTGGTCGTGAATTACCCGGAATCCTCGTTTACATCGCTGTACGGCAGCTACGAATCTGAAAAAAACTCAAAACTATACCTTATCAACGAGCGTGGAAAAATATTCGGCTGCACTGATAAGGCGTTTTTTGCCGCAGATGCCGGTGAAACGCTCGGTCTATCGGCAGACGCACTTGTTGGGTCAAGCGGCAGTTTGCACCTCGGCAACACGCTGGTTACCTATCGCAGAGATACTGCGCGCGGCTATCTGCTGGCTGAGTTTATTCCGCTGAGTGTGTTCAGCCGCATGTTCCGGCCCATTCTGTTGCTGATGACCGGCATCGCGGGCATATGCATTCTGGCATGTATCGCGCTTGGCGCGCTGCTCTCGCGCAGTGTGACCCGCCCGTTGAACGCGCTGATAAACCGCATCAGCAGCGATACTGATTCCGCCGCTCACGCCGGCGCGCGCGCTTCTCAGAATGAAATCGCTATTCTAAGCGCGCGCTACGACGACGTGGTTCGCCGCCTTGAAACGCTAATTGCGGACTATTACGAAGAACAGCGCAAAAAGAAAGAAGCGCAAATTCGCGCTCTGGAATTTCAAATCAATCCGCACTTTCTGTATAACACGCTTTCTACCATCATCTGGCTAATCGACGCGGGCGAAGACGAGCGCGCCATACAGATTACCCAGGAGCTTTCCGGCTTCTTCCGCATCAGCATCAGCAAAGGTCGTGATTTTATCACCCTGCGCGAGGAAGTGCGCCATGTGAAGCTGTACATTGATATACAAATGGCGCGTTACGAAGGCAAAATATTTATAGATTTCGATGTTCCGGATGCGTTGATGGATTCTGAAACGCCAAAGCTAATCTTGCAGCCGCTGGTGGAAAACTCTATCATTCACGCAATGCAGACCAATCACGACAAGCGCTGTCACATCCGCATCGGCGCACAGCTGGTCGGAGACGATATATGGCTGATGGTCGAAGACGATGGTGAAACCGCTACAGTCGAAACCATTGAAGCTATGAACCGCTTTTTAGTCGATCGTGAAAGCGCCGGTCAGAACTACGGCATCGGTATATCCAATGTTCATGATCGAATCCGCATGTGCTTCGGCGAAAGCTACGGTCTGCACTATGAACGCCGGAACGACCATACCTGCGCCATACTGCGCATCAAGGCCAGAAGAAAGGGTGAAAGCAGCAATGTATCGCATGCTGATCGTGGATGATGAAAACCTGATTGCCCAAGGCATGCAGCGCGCCATTGCGCGTACAGAACTGTTCGAAACAGAAATTGCCTTCAATGGTGCCAGCGCCTGTGAAAGAATACAGGCTGGCGGTATAGACGCGATGCTGCTGGATATTAATATGCCGGATATGAACGGCATTGAATTACTGCAAAAGCTGCATGAATGCGGCATAAGTCTGCCTACGGTCATTA
>CAKUDW010000347.1 GCA_934645275.1 uncultured Clostridia bacterium | reverse complement strand
ACCAGCTCGCCGTTGATCACGCCCACCGCGAGGCAGGCGACCATGGCGATCAGTATGGCCAGCACGGGATGCGTGCCGTTGCAGATCAGCGTGGCGATCATCATGCAGCTCATGCCGACCACGGAGCCGATGGAAAGGTCGATGTTTGCGGTAATGAGCACATAGCCCTGGCCGATGCCCACGATGATCCACGGCGCGATCTGACGCAGCAGGTTCGCGATATTGCGCTTGCCTAGGAAGTTCGGATTGTTCCAGTAGAAGATGGCGCAGAGGATAATCAGGCCTGCGAACACCGTGAGCACCTGACCCACGCCGCGCGCGGATACAAATTTTTTAATCGGATTCTGCTTTTTGCTGTTTTCCATTTCGAAATGCCGCTCCTTTCGCTTAGCCCTCGACCCTCTTGGAAGCGTCGAGCTTGGACTCAAACCGGGTTGCGAGTTCCAGTATCTTTTCCTGGGTGGCGTCCTGAATGTTCATTTCGCCGGTGATGCGGCCGTCGCACATTACGATGATGCGATCCGCGATGCCCAGAACTTCCGGCATTTCGGAGGAAACGAAGATGACGGAAATGCCCTGCTGCTTCAGCTTGTTCATCAGGTGGTAGATTTCCACCTTCGCAGCCACGTCGATGCCGCGCGTGGGTTCGTCGAATATCACCACGCGGCTGTCGCGCGCCAGCCATTTTGCCACAACGACCTTCTGCTGGTTGCCGCCGGACAGGCTGCCGGCGTCCACCTCGTCGTTGGCCATTTTGATGGAAAAGTTTTTGACCGACTGCGCCACCATCTTGCTGACCTTGCGGCGGTCAACCACGCCGATATGCTTCGAGCTGGCAATATCCAGATTCGGCAGCTCGATGTTGGCGCGCACGGACAGCTTGGTGCACAGGCCGTCCTTTTTGCGGTCCTCGGGCGCGAGCACCAGACCGTTTTTAATGGCGTCCATCGGATTGTGGATCGTGATCTCCCGGCCGTCTATGAAGATCTGGCCGGATTCCTTGGGATCCACGCCGAAGATCGCGCGCGTGGTCTCGGTGCGCCCCGCGCCCATCAGTCCGGCAAAGCCAAGGATCTCGCCCTCATAGGAGGAAAAGGATACGTCGCGCACCATGCGTCCGGCGTTCAGATGCTTTACCTCCAGCACCTTCTTGCCCTTTTCGCAGTGCACGCGCGGGAATTTTTCCTTGATCTCGCGGCCGACCATGTTGGCGATGATGTCGTTCATCGAAATGGCGTTGAACGGCGTTTCCAGAATGAACTGGCCGTCGCGCAGGATGGTCACGCTGTCCACGATGTGCTGCAGCTCCTCCAGACGGTGGGAAATGTACACGATGCCGCGCCCCTCACTCTTGAGCTGGCGGATGATGCGGAACAGCTCCTCGATCTCGTTCGAGGTCAGCGCGCTGGTCGGCTCGTCCATGATCAGCACCTTCGCGTCCGTGGAGAGCGCCTTCGCGATTTCGACCATCTGCTGCTTGGAGACCTGCAGATCGCCCACGATCGTGGTCGGGGACAGGTCTATGCGCAGTTTTTCCAGAATCTTTCCGGCCTCGCGGTTCATTTCGCGCTGTGAGAGCACGCGCATGCCGCCGATTTTTTCGCGCCCCAGGAAAATGTTTTCAGCCACCGTCAGATGGCGGCACAGGTTCA
>CAKUDW010000346.1 GCA_934645275.1 uncultured Clostridia bacterium | reverse complement strand
CCTACATGGTTCCGATAGGTCGCGCGGTATCAAACTCGTTGCCGTTGCTGGTTTCGCCGCATTTGGACGAGCTTCTGAGCAACCTCGCCAGAAAAATGGATTATGTAATTGTGGATGCGCCGCCACTGGGAGCGATTATCGATGCGGCGGAAATTGCCAAGTTTTGTGATGGTTCGCTCATTGTAGTGGATTACGATAGTGTGCGGCGGCAGGAACTGATCGACGTCAAAACGCAACTGGAGCAGACCGGTTGCCCAATCCTTGGCACAGTGTTGAACAGAGTTGAATTTGATAATTATCTCAGTAAAAAATACTACTATAAGTCCTATAACTCCTACTATTCCTATGATTATCGCTATGAGAAAAAGCCGGCACAGCGCAACAAAAGCGTCAAGAGTGCGGCGGTTGAACCAAAGAAGAGCAAATGAGCTTTTGTGATATTCATTCCCACTTTGTATATGGGATGGACGATGGCGCGCGTACCCAGGAAGAAATGGAAGCCATGCTGGACGCAGCCTGGGCAGACGGCGTGGCGGAATTGACTGCCACGCCGCACGTAACGCCGGGTGTCTATGAATTCAATGTTGGGCGATTCCATCGACATCTGAACGAGGCACGGGTCTATTGCCAAAGCCGGGGTTATTCGATGCGGTTATCTCCCGGCGCAGAAATACTGTATACCCCAGCTTTGGAGCGCTATGTCGTAGAGCATCGCTTGCCGACACTCGGCAACTCGGATCATGTGCTGCTGGAGTTCGCCCCTGAAATCGCCTATCGTGAAATTGAAGCTGCGGTGGGATTGCTCGAAAGAAATGAATATGTTCCTGTGCTCGCCCATGTGGAGCGCTATTCGGCGCTCAGTGGGGCGAAAATATATCAGCTGAAGGAGCGCAGTTCTGTGTTGTATCAGATGAACTGCCGCACTGTGTTGGAAGGCGGTGGATTGATGCAAAATATGCGGACGCGGAAATGGCTTCAGGACAGACTGATTGATTATATTGCGACTGACAGCCATAATTGCGGTAGCCGCAAAACCTGTATGAAAAGGGCGCATTCTGTTCTGGCAGAGCGTTATGGCCTTAAATATGCCAATCGCCTGACCGGAATGATATAATATATTTTTATTTCCTGTTTTTTATTTAAATCTATTTTTTATCTGTATGGTTTGTCTTAAAAAGCTTTTGATTCACGAATATTTCCCCTGGATGAGGTTTGGGAGTGGGTAAGGTTTGAGAGAACATGCGGTGAAAAGACGTACCATGAAAATGGGAAAACGTTCTTTCATATTGATGTGTATAGATGCAGCGGTCATTGCACTTGTTTGCGTATTTCTGATTGGTTTATGCCCCAGTGGAGAACAGCATTATTCGTTTGGCTGCGTTGTGGCTCACAGCGCGACCTGCATTGCAATTGTGATTGCCAGCCGGATATGCCTGCAGGTGTACCGTCAGATCTGGCGATACGCCAATACGCGTGCCTATCTTCGGCTGTGTATCGCGGACGCAATCGCCAGCTTGCTCTACATACCGATTGTGCGTTCATTTTTTCCGCCACTGTGGCGCGTGACATTTCTGCGCGCTGCGACGATTATTTCCTTTTCGCTTCTGCTCTCGCTGGGCCTGCGTTTTTTGTACCACTTTCTGCGAGAAGTTGCTT
>CAKUDW010000345.1 GCA_934645275.1 uncultured Clostridia bacterium | reverse complement strand
AAATAATTAATGATGTCCGGCATGGTTTCTTCCGGCAATCGCGTGGGAAAACTCATCCGTTCAAATACA
Organism: uncultured Clostridia bacterium; assembly: GCA_934645275.1. The sequence continues at coordinate 1,596 of CAKUDW010000345.1, read as the reverse complement.
TTTCCATTTTCATCGCCGATGGCACAGACCATTTTGGTTCCGCCGGCTTCGAGCGCGCCCAGCCGCATTTGTAAGCCCTCCTTCACGAGTATCTCTTATTTTGTAAATCAACCTTCATCGCCAAATATGTTGTCCCTATCCGGATCGCCCTTCGGCGCAAGCGGCAGCGTAATCAGGAATTCCGTGCCCTCGCCGAGCTTGGAATGTACCTCTATTTCGCCGTTCATGGAACGAACAATGTGTTTCACAATCGCAAGCCCCAGGCCAGTGCCGCCCATCTGACGGGAACGCCCCTTATCCACGCGGTAGAAGCGTTCGAACAGGCGCGGCAGATTCTCCTCAGCAATGCCGATGCCCGTATCGGAAATGGCGATATTGGCTTCCTCTCCATTCGAGAACACCTGCACCGTCACTGAACCGCCGGGCTTATTGTACTTGATGGCATTCTCGATCAGATTAATCAGCATCTGCTCCACACGGTCGGAATTGCCCATAATATTCACAGGTTCGCTGTTCATGTGGCAATCGATGGTAACCTGCTTCTCGCCAGCATGTATCGAAAGCATATCTGCCACGTCAAAAGCCATTTTATCCAGCCGCAGTCGCTCGATAGTCACTTCGTCGCTACCGGATTCCAGCTTGCTGATGGAGAGAATGTCGTTAATCAACCGCGTCAGGCGCTCGGTTTCCAGCATGATGATCTTCAGGAACTTGTGCGCCATGGGCGGATTGTCGATTGCGCCATTTTCAAGCGTTTCTACAAAACCGCGAATGGATGTAAGCGGCGTCTTCAGTTCGTGGGACACGTTCGCAGCGAAATCCGTGCGCACCTGCTCCAGGCGGCGAATCTCAGTGATATCCTCCACCATAGCCAACGCGCCGACCACCTGACCGTCGTTGCGCATGGGCGAAACGTAGAGCCTGAGCGGCCTGTGGCCGCGGCGCTCCGCGGTTCTGGCGGCCACTTCGTTGGTATACACGCCGCCCTGCCGCATTGCTTCCACGAAAACGTCGTCGATTTTAACGTCCTTGGAAGCTTCGGTCACACTCTTGCCCTCGGGATTGCCGATCATCCCCAGCAACTTCTTGGCCACTGGGGTTACCAGTATCACCTTCAGGTTTTCGTCCACCGCAATGATACCGTTCTGCATCTGATTCATCACGACGCTCAGCGCATTATTGCGGCTCGCCTGCTTGACCACGCGATCCTGAATGCGACCGATGATGGCGTTGTACACGCCCACATCGGCGCTCTTGCCCGCAATGGGCTCAATTCTGGAATCAAATTTTCCGTCCGAAAAGTTATCCAGCGCTACCATTACCTGATGCGCCAGCCTTTCTTTCTGATCCATACTGCGAAGCACAATCAGAAGATAAACCAGCAGCACCACCACAGCAGCGACCACCGCAATCAGAAGACTGCTATTAAAAAATACGCTTAACCCGGTTGCGCATACTTTGGATATGAGCAAAAAATCGCCATCTTCAAACTGATAGATGGCGTAGAATGCTTCTTTGCCCTCGGCATTGCTGTGGGCATATACAGCGGCTCTTCCGGCACGCGCGCTGGCGAAATCTTCCTCCGTAGGCTGCATC
>CAKUDW010000344.1 GCA_934645275.1 uncultured Clostridia bacterium | reverse complement strand
TCGTCGCGGTCAACGGACAGGCTGACCTTTAACGCGCCCTCCCGCTCGCCGCGGTTGAGCGCCAGGACCTGATGGCTCTGCAGACGGGAGATGGGCTGGGAAAACTCAAAATACTGCCGGTAGACGGCGGTTTTGTCGTCCTCTTCGTCCTTTGCCGCTGCCGAACGCGCCATGCCGCGCCGGTTCATAAGCGTGCGCAGGCTCTTGCGCACGTCCGCGTCGTCCGAAATGCGCTCGGCAAGAATGTCCGACGCGCCAGCCAGCGCGTCCTCGACCGTCTCCACGCCCTTTTCAGGGTCGATGTATGCCTGCGCCAGCGCCTCCGGCGCGTCCATCTTCATCGTCTGCGCAAAAATCGTGTCCGCCAGCGGCTCCAATCCCTTTTCCTTCGCGATGGTCGCGCGGGTGCGGCGCTTGGGCTTGTAGGGCCGGTAGAGGTCTTCGACCTCGGCCAGCGTCGCCGCCTCGTCGATGGCCTTCGCCAGCTCGTCCGTCAGCTTTTCCTGTGCGGCAATGGAGGACTTGACCTCCTCGCGCCGCTGGGCAAGATTGCGCAGATATTGAAGCCGCGTTTCCAGCGTCCGAAGCGCCGTGTCGTCCATCGCGCCGTGCTGCTCCTTGCGGTAGCGGGCGATGAACGGAATGGTGTTGCCCTCATCCAGAAGGGCGATGACATTTCCGATATATTCCTGCTTGCAGTTCAGTTCCTGCGCCAGAATTTCCGATATAGACTGCATGGGTTACTCCTTATTGAAAAAATCTTTTTGTATTGTATCACAAATCATGCTACAATCAAACAAAAAACTGTGGGAGGCCCCGATATGCCGATTCGCGCACTGCTCATGGACATTGACGACACGCTGTTTGATTTTCAGACCAGCTCCCGGAACGCGCTTTCCATCGCGTCCCGCGCCTTCGGCCTGCCGTTCACGCCGGAAATGTGGGAGCGCTACCGTGCGCTCGACGCGGCGCTCTGGCAGCGCTTCGAGCAGGGCGGGATCACGAAGGAGGCGCTTTATGTCGAACGCTTCCGCATCTTTTTCGCGGAATACGGTCTGGAAGCCGACCCAGAAGCGTTCAACGCCGCGTACTTCCGCGAACTGGGCGATCAGCGCAATTTCATGCCGCACTGCGAACAGGCGCTGCGGCAGCTGCACGCGCAGTATAAAATATTCATTGTAACCAACGGCAACACGGACATTCAGAAGCGCCGCATCGCCGCCAGCGGCATGGAGCAGTATTTTGACCGCGTGTTCATTTCCGAGCAGATGGGCTGTAAAAAGCCAGACAAGCTGTTTTATGACAAGGTTTTCGCCGAGATCGGCGAGGAATACCGCGCACAGTCCATCATGGTCGGCGACAGCCTCACAAGCGATATGCAGGGCGGCCGAAACGCCGGGGTTCCGACCTGCCTCTACGGGCAGGCGGAGCCGATTGCGCCGCTGTGCGACTATGCTGTTGCAGACCTGCTCGAACTTTCGGCACTGTTCGCGTCGCTGTGATGCACCGGTGCGCGCAATCCGTATAAAATATTCCCATTTCCCAGATTTCCGCTTGCAAAACGCGGTGGAAACCGGTAAAATAAATAGATATGAAACTGATGAAAAATTTGCGCTGAGCGCGTGCGGCGGAGGGCTTTTCTTATGCCGGCAGATATTCTGACCCGTATTCAAAACGAAATTCA
>CAKUDW010000343.1 GCA_934645275.1 uncultured Clostridia bacterium | reverse complement strand
ACGTAGACAACATCATCCGCATCGGCACGGCGGGCGCCATCGACCCGTCGCTGGGCATGATGGACGTGGTGGCGGGCACTTCCGCCAGTACCGATTCGAACTTCGGCGCGCACTTCGGCTTTCCCTTTGTGCTGGCGCCGACGGCGAGCTTTGAATTAGCGCTGAAGGCGCGCAACGCCGCCCTGGCGCTGGGCTATCCGCTGCGCATCGGCCCGCTGTACTGCTCCGATACGCTCTACGACGACGATATCGACTACGACCCCATCATGAAAAAGATGCACGTTCTGGCGGCGGAAATGGAATCCGCCGGACTGTATCTGGAAGGCATGCGCACGGGCAAGCACGCGCTGTGTCTGTGTACGATTGTGGAAAATCCCTATACCGGCGAAGAGGCAAGCGCCCGCGAAAGGGAATGCGCGCTGGATCGGATGGTAAAAATCGCGCTGGAAGCGGCGATTATGGACGATTGATCGCGGCCCGCCGGGCCGTTGTCATAGGTATTCAAGATTCAAGGAGGTTTGAAACAAAATGAAAAAACTGCTCAGTCTGGTTCTGGTGCTGATGCTGGCGCTGTCCATTGCGGCGGCCGCATCTGCGGAAGCTCCCCTGAAGGTGGCCGTGGTGCTCTCCGGCGCGACCGGCGACCGCTCCTTCTATGATTCCGCTAACGAAGGCCTGCAGCATCTGGTGGCCGCGGGTAAGGTAGAGGGCACGCTGATTGAATGCAAGAACGACGCTTCCATGTTTACCACCAACCTGATTTCCGCCGCCGAGGACAACGATGTGGTCATCGCCGTCGGCTGGGAATTCTGGGATGCGCTGGCCGAGTACGCGCCGGAGCTGCCGGATACGAAGTTCATCTTCATCGATAACGGCCTCGACGGCGTGGGCGATAACCTGATGAGCATCACCTATGCGCAGAACGAGGGCTCCTATCTAGTGGGCTACATCGCGGGCAAGCTGACGCAGACCGGGAAAATCGGCGCGGTTGGCGGCGAGGACAGCGAAACTATCAACGACTTCATCGTCGGCTACAAAGCGGGCGCAGAGCACGCCAATGAAAACGTCGAAGTGCAGGTTCAGTATGCCGGCACCTACGACGACCCCGCCAAGGGCAAGGAACTGGCGCTGGCGCTGAACGACGCGGGCTGCGATATCGTGTTCCAGGTGGCCAGCCGCACGGGCGAGGGCGTGTTCGAAGCCGCGGCTGAAAAGGGCTTCTATGCCATCGGCGTAGATTCCGACCAGAAATACATCAACCCCGACGTGATCATCTGCTCCATGATCAAGCAGGTAGGTCTGTCCATCGAAACTGCGATCAACAACCTGATCGACAGCGGCGAATGGATGGGCGGCCAGATTTGGGTGGCCGACATGTCCACCGGTCTGGTAGACGTGGGCTACGGCGAGGACGGCATGACTCAGCAGGTCTCCGACGAGCTGAAGGCCGAGGTCGAGGACATCAAGGCGCAGATCATTTCCGGTGAAATTGAGGTTCCCACCGCGTTCTGATCTATGGCTGCTGGGAGCCGTTGCGAAAGCGGCGGCTCCCTCCCCTGCTCTTGCGGAAATATCAGAAATACCACCGATATTTCCGGAAAAGCAGGACTGTTTTATGAATCATACGAGAGGGGGCGTTCGGCCATGGCAAATGTCGAGCCCATTGTCAGCCTGCGGCACATAAG
>CAKUDW010000342.1 GCA_934645275.1 uncultured Clostridia bacterium | reverse complement strand
AAGTCGGCGGGGTTCCACGCGGGAATGGAGACATAATTCTCGTCCCGGGACGAGGCCACGCAGCGCACGGCGCCGTATTTCTGCGCCTCGGTCAGCGCGCCGTGGGCGAAATTGCCGCTGTCGATGTAATCCGCGCACTGCCCTGAGCCCAGCAGGTTCAGCGGGATGGCCGCGAACTGACCGGTTGCGCCGCCCTGAAGCAGCAGCACCTCGTAGTTTTCCGGAATATGCATTAGCTCGCGCACCAATGAAACGGTTTCATCAAAGATTTCGGCGTACATTTTGGAACGATGGCTCATTTCCATTACGGACATGCCGCTCTCGCCGTAGCAGAGCATTTCGCGCGCCGCGGTTTGCAGCGCTTCTTCCGGCATGGCGGACGGCCCGGCCGCAAAATTATACACGCGGTTCATTCAATAATCATCCTTTCCCAGTCAAGCTGTATCAGGCTATCACTATGCTGCTATTCTAAACCGATTTTTCGCCCGGCTCTACCACGCTCTGTTAATTTTATCGCTCAATCGCAAAATCTGGCTGCCAGCTCGGGCGTTAATTCCGGGCAAAGATAGCTTCTTCACATGGAAGGGATGGAAAAAAAGCGGGAACTATGCTATAATTTCAAGAGATTCCAAACGATTTTCGGAGGTTTTTGGATTTTGGCACGCAAAGATAAGCTCATTAAAACCACCGCCATGGTCACGGTGGTCATCATTCTTTCGAAGCTGTTCGGCCTCGTGCGCGATATGATTACGGCGGGCTACTTCGGCACGGGCGTTGAAAATGACGCCTATGCCTCGGCTTACACGCTGTTCTATTTGCCAGTGCTGTTGTTTAATTCCTGTATCACCGCCACAGTGGTGCCGCTGTTTGTGGAGGAGCGGGAAAAATTCAGCCTGAAGCATTCCAATCGCTTCGCTAGCAATGCGCTGAATCTGTTCATACTGGCATCGCTGATTATCGCGGCAGTGATGTATGCCTTCGCGCGCCCGATCGTGACGCTGATTTTCCGCTTTGACGCGGAAGGCATCGCGCTGACGGTACGCCTGACCCGCATCATGATGCTAGGACTTGCATTCAACGTAGCCTCCATCGTGCTCTCCTCGCTGCTCAACGCCATGGAAAAATTCATGGCAGCGCAGCTGACGGGCTTCCCGCTGAGCGTGGCGGTCATCCTGTCTACGGTGTTGTTTTCGGGTAGACTGGGCATCGAGGCCGTGGCGTGGGGCGTGTTCGCTGCCAGCGTGTTGCAGGCGCTCATTCTGATTCCCTTCCTGGTGGGCTGGTTCGATTATCAGCCGGTCATCGACCTGCGCGACAAGCGCTTCCACCGGTTGCTGAAGCTGGCGGGGCCTGCGATACTGTCGATGGGCGTGAGCGAGATCAACCACCTGATCGACCGTAGCCTGGCTTCCGGCCTGGCGGCAGGCTCAATCTCCGCCATGAACTATGCCTATAAACTCATTACCTTCCTGCTGGGCGTGTTGATGGTGCCGCTGACCACGGTGATGTTTTCCAAGATGAGCAAGCTCGCCGCTGATAACGACCGGCGTGGTCTGCTGTACGCGCTTCGGCGGGGCATCGTACTGATTTCAATGGCGACGCTGCCCATTGTGGCAGTGGCGATGGTGATGTCGCAGGATGTGGTGAAGCTGGTGTACATGCGCGGCAGCTTCAATATGGATTCCGTGCGCCT
>CAKUDW010000341.1 GCA_934645275.1 uncultured Clostridia bacterium | reverse complement strand
TTTCCGGCTCGAAGGACAGCGCCGCGTCGTTCAGGCGCAGCTTCTCCAGCGCGTCCTTGAGCGCCTCATAGTCCGCGCCGTCGGCGGGATAGATGCCGCAGTACACCATTGGCAGCACCGGCTTATAGCCCGGCAGCGGCTCGGCGGCGGGGTTCGTGGCCAACGTGATGGTATCACCGACGTGAATATCGGCGATATCCTTGATCGACGCGGCGATATAGCCCACCTCGCCTGCCCGCAATTCCTCGCGCGGTGCATAGCCCAGCGGCCGGTATGCGCCGACCTCGGTCACATCGAACTCACACTTGCCCGCCATCATACGGATGCGATCGCCCACGCGCACGCGGCCGCTCTTCAGGCGCACGGATGATATCGCGCCGCGATAATTATCATAATAAGAATCGAAAATCAACGCGCGCAGCGGCGCGTCCACATCATCGTTCGGTGCGGGAATTTTGTTTACCACAGCCTCCAGCACATCCTCGATGCCAACGCCCTGCTTGGCGGAAATCAGCGGGCAATCCTCAGTGTCCAGCCCAATTTCATCCTCAATTTCCTGCTTCACAACCTCGGGTTGCGCGCTGGGCAAGTCGATCTTGTTGATGACGGGCAGAATTTCCAAATCGTGATCCAGCGCCAGATAGACGTTGGCTAACGTCTGCGCCTCGATGCCCTGCGAGGCATCCACCACCAGAATCGCACCCTCGCACGCGGCCAGCGCGCGCGAAACCTCATAGGTGAAATCCACATGACCAGGCGTGTCGATCAAGTTTAATTCGTAGGTCTTGCCGTCTCTGGCCGTATAATTCATACGCACGGCCTTGGACTTAATGGTAATGCCGCGCTCGCGTTCCAAATCCATCGAATCAAGCACCTGATCCGTCATTTCGCGCAGCTGCATTGCGCCCGTCTTTTCCAGAATGCGATCCGCAAGCGTGGATTTGCCGTGATCGATATGCGCTATTATTGAAAAATTCCGTATTCTGCTCTGATCAAATTCAGCCACGTTTTTGCCTCCATGCCGGTGATGTGAATTGGACACTTTTCTACATTAGATGATACATGATTTTCGCATAAAAATCAAGCCCGCCTCGCCGAAGCAAAACGGGCTTATGTCCTGATTGTATTACGCTCTGCGCGCCTTATTATGGAAACAGAGTTGCAGCAGTACCACGATACCGATGAGCACGACGCCTGCGATGTCCGTCTTAATGCCGGGGATCATCAGGCACAGGCCGCCAGCAATGGTAATCAGGCGTTCGACGGCATTCATGTCTTTGAGCAGATAACCGGAAAGTCCTGCCGCCACGCCGATCATACCGAGTATGGCGGTGATCACCAACAACACCACATCATACCACACCAGGTCGCCAATGAGCAGGATCTCCGGACTGTAAGCAAAGATGAATGGAATGATGAACGCGGCAATGGCGAGCCGCGTCGCCGTAATACCGGTCTTCATTGGATTGCCCTTGGCGATGGCCGCGCCCGCATAGGCTGCCAATGCCACCGGCGGGGTGATGTCCGCCACGATGCCGAAGTAGAACACGAAGAAATGCGCCGCCATGGCCGGAATGCCCATCTTAATCAGGATCGGCGCGCAGGTCGAGGCCATGATGCAGTAATTCGCCGTGGTCGGCACGCCCATGCCCAGCACAATGCAGCAGAGCATGGTGAGCGCCAGTGCCAGGATCGAGGACGCGCCAGAGATCTTCACGATGGCATTGATC
>CAKUDW010000340.1 GCA_934645275.1 uncultured Clostridia bacterium | reverse complement strand
ACTATCGTAAATATATTTTTCAGATGCTTGACAACGAAACACATGGATGCTAAATTGTTGTCAGTAAAGAGGAAAAAAATGATTCTTTGCTTATTTTATCCCCATAAGTTAGTTTAAGCTAACTTATGGATGATATTGTGAGGGAGGGATATTCCGTGAGAGCCATCGGATGGGCGATAATCGCCCTGGGTGCGGCGGCAGTTGCGCCCAGGCGACAGGTGCACAATCTCATGAAACTGCCTTCGTTTGACGGCGTGGTCGAAGTACGTTCGAGCCTGCCCGGACGGATGCGGCTGTATGTGCCCGCCGTAGCGGCCAACCCTGAGCTGGCGGCGCAGACCAAAGCCCAGCTGGAAGGTACGGGCGCGGTGCGGTGCGTGGCCATCGAACCGCGAACGGCTTCCGTGCTGATATTATATAATGAAGCTCAGGTATCCGCCGCAGTGGCGGAGGGCGCGTTCATCAAACTGATGGGGTTGGACGCGCAGCTGAATACGGCTTCGGACGGCCGGCTACTGGAGGGCTGGAGAGCGCTGCGGAACGCTGTAAACCGCGGCCTGCTCTCGGCCACGAACGGTCTGCTGGGTCTGCGCGCAGTTGCGGGTACGGCGCTAGGCGTGACGGCGCTGAAGCGCATTGCGGGAGGAAACCCCGGCGTGCCCGGCGCGATGACGCTGCTCTGGTGGGCCACGATGCTGTTTGGAGGCAAGGGCGATGAATAAAATGCAGGAGCACTTTCTGCGCACGAGCCTGAAGCCCGCCGTTGAAAGCGATCTGCCCGGACGGCTGCGCATCGGCTTCCGGCGCTACAACCTGCTGCCGGACGAGGCGCGTCCCTACCTGCACTACGTGCGCGAGGTGCTCGCGATGCTGCCCGGCGTGGCCGACGTGAGCGTGAATGCGCGCATCGGCACGATACTCATTACTTACGACGCGACCGTCACCAGCACGCGCCAAATTCTGCGCTGGGTAGACATCGTCGTAGACACAGGCATACAGATTGCCAACGAGCGCAACTGGCAGGCTTCAGATGAAGCGGAGCTGGAACGCCTGGTGCGCGCCCGGCTGGTTCTACGGCTGCCGCGCCAAAAAGAAGGGTTGAAACATGATTAAACGTGAAACGCAACAGGATTTGATGAAAGGACGGGTTGCGCACAGCCTGCCAGGGCGCCTGCGCCTGACGGCGGACGGGCTGTGCCTGCTGCCGGACGAAGCGGCGGAGATCGCCAATGCGTTGGCGCACATTCGCGGCGTTCGGCGCGCGCGCATCACGCCGCGCATCGGCAGCGTCCTGCTGGAATATGACGAACGCCTGTTAGATTCGACGGCGTTGACTGAGCAGGCGGATATGGTGTTGGCACGGTATTCCATGCCGGCGCTGCGTGCGCGCCACGCCGCCAGTTCCGAAGAAGCGCCCGAAGCGCCGATGACCACGACGCGGCTGCTGAAGCGTCTGGCTGTAAACGCCGGCGCGCTGGCGCTGGGGAACACGCTCTTCCCCGCGCCCATCATGGGCGGCGCGCTTTCGAAGTTCACTTCACTGGAAGCGCTGGCGAGCCTGGGCTTGTCCATGCCAATGGCGCGCGGTGCAATTCAGGGTCTGAAAAAGGATTTGCGCCCGAACGCGGACTTCCTGACGGTCACATCAATCGTAGCCAGCCTGCTGCTTGGCAATGCGCATTCGGCGCTGATGATACTGGCGCTTTCCGACATGGCGGAGCTGATGACCTCCTAC
>CAKUDW010000339.1 GCA_934645275.1 uncultured Clostridia bacterium | reverse complement strand
GAAGCGGCGGAAGGGTATATCAGGAAACCTACATCATGGCCCAGACTTTGAGAATCGGGGCGGGAGCCGGAGCCAGTATTCGGCCTCAGTACAGCCTGAGCACGGCGCTGCGCTTTTCTGCTGAACTTGGCTGGGGATATGGTGAAAATTACCGCATGGCCCAGAGTATGCAGATGAAAGCCAGTATGCCGGCACGCATCGCGCCGGTATACCATCTGGCGGCTGCACTTGAAATGATGGCTGCCCCGCTGTGCCAGACGGCTTATCGGGCCGAGCAGAGCATGGAAATGAGCGTGGCGGGACGGATCGTCATTATGCCGGACTATGGGCTGCAATATGCCAATCTGGACGTGGTGATCGACGGGACACAGTATAAAACGACGGTGATGCGCTTTCCGACACTGAAAATTCCGGCAGGCGGCCAGCTGGTGATCGACAGCGACTTTTTCACGGCCACGCTGGACGGAGAAAATGTGCTGGACCAGTATGAAGGCGACTGGCTGCAATTTACCAGAGAATTGGCCAGCCTGTCGGCCCAGAGCGGCGGCAGCGGAAGTTTGAAGGTCAGCGTGCTGTACAGGGAGCGGTATTTATGATCGAGGTATACGACCTGAACCTGAAACGGACGGCGGTATTGCAGAATGCCTTCGGAGGCGAGGAAGAGGAGGTGCTGAACGACGTTCCGAGCTACAGCTTCCGAATCCCATCCGGAGACGAAAAATGCCGCTATTTACAGAAACGGCATTTCGTCCGTGCAAACAGCGGGGCCATGTACCGAATCATGGAGCTGGAAGAAACCAACGACGACGCCATGGGCGTGACGGCCGTTACCTGCGAAGGGGTGCTGGGTACGCTGGCAGACACCCTGCTTTTTGGCGACGTGACCCGGGACAACGTATCCACCCGTGAAAATCTGGAGTGGGCGCTAAGCCATCGAAACGACTGGCAGCTTGGCGAATGCGATTTTGAAGAGCTGTACAGCTACGGATTTTCCAACGAGCATCTGCTGCCCATCGTGCAGGCGATTCCTCAGCCCATTACCCAATATTACCGATTTGAAACGGACACCGGCCGTTATCCGTGGCGGCTGAGCCTGAAAAAGATCGACCCGCAGGGAAAACCAGACTTTCGGGTGATGAAAGGGCTGAACTGGTTGAGCAGCAAAAAGAGCCAGTCCGGCGAGAATGTGGTGACCCGGCTGTACTGCCTTGGCAGCGGCGAGGGAGTGAACCAGACGAATATCCGGGACGTGAACGGCGGTTTGCCCTATCTGCTGGCCGAGCAGGAAGCGATCGACCAATATGGGTTGATCGACGGCCTGTATGTGGATCGGAAAATGGAGGACGCAGGGGAACTGCTGGCCATGGGAAAGCAGTTATTGAAGGAAAGCAGCCGGGAACGGGTGGAGTACGATGTAGACGCGGCTGAAATCGGGCTGGCGTTGGCCAGAAGCGCCCGAGTGGGGCAAACAATCCTCTTTGCGCCGGATCAATACCGTACCTACATCACCAAGGTAAAGCGGTATGACGACGAACCGGGCCGGGTGGAGCTGACCATTGCAAATCAGCCGGGAGACCTGGCCAAGGAACTGGCGGACATTGCCCAGCGGCAGCGGATCGAAAGCACCTACAGTCAGGGCGCGACCCAGATCTGGGGCAGCCCGATGAGCGGAAACGCGGACGCGGAGAACCCGTTGGTGTATCCGCTGTACATTCCGAAGAATATCAAGATCATGAACGAAGTGCAGCTGAAAGTCAAGGT
>CAKUDW010000338.1 GCA_934645275.1 uncultured Clostridia bacterium | reverse complement strand
GTCGAGAGAGACGATGCGAAGCGCGTCGAAATGTACAAGGAACTCCAGCAGCGCGTGTATGACAATGCGAACGTCATTCCGCTGTTCCACAATTCCTTCGCCTATGCCTTCAGCGATAAGGTGGAAGGCCTTGCTGTGGATACCTTCTCCAACTACTACTGCGAGAATCTTTCCAAGGCGGAATAAATCCCGACCGGTAAGACTGTAAGATTGAGATGGAGAGCCGGCTGAAATATGCCGGCTTTTCTGTAAGACTTGAACACAGGCCGGCGCTTATCTGACGAAGGGGCCGCCCTCTGCATTTCGCTTTTGACCGTGATTCGTATAAGGCAACACCGCGCAATTCGGCGGTGTTGCCATAAAAACAATTTCCTGAAGGCGGTGAACCAATTTTGCGTCGTCTAAACTATATTCTGAAGCGGCTCCTGCAGATGCTGCCGGTGCTGTTGGTGGTTACCATCATCACATTCTTGATGATCCACCTGATCCCCGGCGATCCGGCCCGCATCATGGCGGGTGAAAAGGCGCGTCCCGATGCTGTGGAAGCCATGCGCGTGAAGCTCGGCCTGGATAAGCCGCTGTGGGAACAATACTGGATTTATCTGAAGAATCTCGTTACGCTGGATTTGGGAACCTCGATGAAGTTTTCCAGACCAGTTGCGGAGATGATTGGAGAGCGTCTGCCCGTTACCGTTGTGTTGACGCTGTTCTCTACTGCGCTGGGGTTGCTGTTTGCGCTGCCCCTGGGCTATATTTCCGGCATTCAGAAGGATCAGCCCTCTGATCATGCCATTCGCATTTCCACGCTCGTTGCCATTGCCATGCCGTCTTTTTGGATTGGCTTGCTGCTGATGATTCTGTTTTCGGTAAAGCTGCATTGGTTGCCTGCGGGCGGTTGGGATGCTACGAATATTCTCACGAAATTGAAGTGCCTCATTCTGCCGGCGTTTACGCAGTCACTGATGACGGCTGCAATCCTGATCAGGGACATGCGAAATTCCGTGGTGGATATCATTCGCCAGGATTACGTGGATTTCGCCAAATCCAAGGGCCTTTCCGCCGGCGCTGTGCGGCGTCGCCATATTATTCGAAATTCAATGGTATCAACCGTGACCCTGCTGTCCATGCGCATGGCCGCGCTGCTGGGCGGCAGCGTGATTATCGAAACGGTATTTGCCCTGCCTGGAATCGGCAAGCTGACCTACGATGCGATTTCTGCGAGAGACTATACTGTGGTACAGTCGGTAGTATTCCTGTTTGCGCTGCTGGTGCTGGCGGTGAATCTGCTGACCGACATTGTATATTCCTTCCTGGATCCCCGCGTGGAATTCTGATGGAGGGAGGAGAGCGATTATGAAGCGATATAACCCGCGAGTGGAACAGACTCGCAAAAAGCACAGATTGCCTGCGTGGGCGGTCACACCCACGTTCATTCTGGGCATTATCATTGTGGCGGCGGCGCTGGTCATGGCGATCTTCCCGGAACAGATCGCACCCTATGATCCCACGGTGGTCGACATTACCGTGCGTACAAAGGCGCCCAGCGCCGAGCATATTTTCGGCACCGACAATTACGGGCGCGATGTCTTCTCCCGAGTGGTCTGGGGCACGCGCATCGATCTGTCCATCGGCTTTTTCGGCGTGCTGGTGCCGATGATTATCGGTGGTATTATCGGCCTGCTGGCCGCATGGTACGGCGGCTGGCTGGATAGCCTTCTGATGCGCATCAGCGAAATCATGATGGCATTTCCGTTCACGATCCTGGTC
>CAKUDW010000337.1 GCA_934645275.1 uncultured Clostridia bacterium | reverse complement strand
ACCTGATGCAGTTCGTAAAGGGCCCTGATTTTCCGACCGGCGGCGTGATTCTGGGGCGCCGCGGCATTTACGATGCTTATCACACCGGCCGCGGCCGCATCATCGTGCGTGCCAAGACTGATATCGAGGAGATGAGCGGAAATCGCCAGCGCATCGTGGTCACGGAAATTCCGTATATGGTGAACAAGGCGCGGCTGATTGAAAAGATTGCCGAGCTCGTTCATGAAAAGACGGTGGAGGGTATCTCTGACATCCGCGATGAATCTGATCGCAAGGGCATGCGCATTGTGATCGAACTCAAGCGCGACGTGAATGCCAATATTGTGCTGAACTACCTGTACAAGCATACGCAGATGCAGGATACCTTCGGTGCAATTATGCTGGCGTTGGTAGACGGCGAGCCAAAAATTCTCTCGCTGCGGCAGATTATTCACCATTATATCGAGCATCAGGAGGATGTGATCCGCCGTCGTACGCAGTACGATCTGAACAAGGCCGAGGCGCGCAGCCACATTCTGGAAGGCCTGATGATTGCGCTGGATAACATTGACGAAGTGGTACACATGATCCGTGCGTCGCGTACGCCACAGGAAGCGAAGGCCGGCCTGATAGAGCGCTTTGGTCTGAGCGACCGTCAGGCGCAGGCAATTCTGGACATGCGCCTGCAGCGCCTGACCGGTTTGGAACGCGACAAGATTGAGCAGGAGTACGCGGACCTTCAAAAGCAGATCGAATGGTTCCGCGCGGTGTTGGCGGACGAGCAGCTGGTGCTGGGTATCATTCGCGATGAAATTAAAGAGATTCGCGCGAAATTCGCTGATGAACGCCGCACGGAGATCTCCGCGCTGGACGGCGAGATCGACATGCTGGATCTGATCGAGGAAGAAGACATGGTGGTCACCATGACGCACTATGGCTATGTCAAGCGCCTGCCTAAGGCCACCTACCGCGCGCAGCGCAGGGGCGGCAAGGGCGTGATTGCTACCACCACTCGCGAGGAGGATTTCGTGGAGCAGATGTATGTCACCTCCACCCACGATCCGCTGATGTTCTTCACCAATCGCGGCCGCTGCTACCAGCTGAACTGCTACGAAATCCCCGAAGCCGGGCGCACGGCGCGCGGCACGGCGATAGTGAATCTGCTGCACCTGACTCCGGGCGAAAAGGTAACGGCGATGCTGCCGGTTCCGGCGGAAAAGGCGGCGGGGCATTATCTGGTGATGGCTACGCGCAAGGGTCTGATTAAGCGCACGGAGCTGAGCGAGTTTGTAAACCTGCGCAAGGCGGGCCTGATCGCTGTGGTACTGCGTGACGACGACGAGCTGATCGGCGTGCGCATGACGGCGGGCGACGGCGAAGTGTTGCTCGGCACGCGCAACGGCATGGCCATTCGATTCAGTGAAAACGAGATGCGCCCCATCGGCCGCAACAGCATGGGCGTGAAGTCCATTGACCTGGATGAGGGCGATGCGGTAATCGACGTGGCGATGGTGGAGGAAGGTGCACAGGTGCTTTCCATCACGGAAAATGGTTATGGCAAGCGTACAGATATTGAGGAATATCGCCTGCAGCAGCGCGGCGGTAAGGGCATCAAGGCGATGAACCTGACGGATAAGACGGGTCTGCTGGCGGCGCAGCTGCTGGTACACGACGCGGAGGATCTGTTGCTGATTACCACCGACGGTACCGTGATTCGCACGCCGGTGAGCGCTATTTCCGTGCTTGGCCGCGCGACGCAGGGCGTGCGCTTGATGCGCGTGGGCGAGGAT
>CAKUDW010000336.1 GCA_934645275.1 uncultured Clostridia bacterium | reverse complement strand
TGCGTACGCCGCACCACAAGGAAACCCGGCGGGACATCACCATCTACCGCCAGCAATACGATATTGAAATTGAGCTCGACAGAGAGGTTTCCACCACCAGCACCGAAGCGACCATGGCTGTGAGCGGCACCTGCGAACCTGGTGCGATGATTTCTGTGGACACGCCCTATATCGAAGAGAGTCTCGAAATCGATATGACAACCGGCCGTTTCGCATTCATTGCGAAGCTCACGCAGCTGGGCGACAACATCGTCCGCTTCCGCGCCACGATGGATGGCCGTGAAGACGCGGTCGTAAGCTTCAGCGTAAACTATAAGCCCACGTTGGCTCAGTATTCCGCCAAGGCCTGGAAGATGGACTATGAGCAGCTGCGCAAGTACTACGAGAACTGGATCGAGCGCATCTTCCTGTGTAAAGGTCCCATTGTAGACAAATTCACAGAAGAAGGCGTCGAATATCTGATCATGGATGTAAGTACCACAGGTGAAGCGCAATATGTCGTGCTGCAAAACTACACCAGCACCTCGCCCAGCATCGGCGCGCGCTACGCCGCCTATGCGGATGTAACCGGCCGCCGCTTCTATAAGGATCAATACTATCCAATGCTGGCCGCGCGGTATATGGATCTGGACAGTTAAATCAAGACATGCGGTAAATGTATTGACTGCTATCGCTGCCGGAGCATTTGCAAAGCTCCGGCAGCGAAATGTTGTTTATTGAAAGCTTTGTGCCAGATAGTCGCCGCGCTTTGTGAAGCGACTATTATATGCAAACAAATCTTCAGTGCGTTTCTGTTTTGGGGGAGCAGTTCTTATGTCTTAAGAATTGTCGGTGTATCTTTGCAAGAGCCGTGACCCGCAAAACACCGGTATAGCAGTCACGCCGTTACCTACGGCAGGCGCGAATAGCCCGCCCTCTGCGCAAGCTGCGGAGCGACGTTGCCGGGCCTCCACAAAGTGGAAGCTCCGGTGCGGTTTTGCTAATTCCTCTCCTTTAAGAATCAGGCGTGCTTTCTGATTTTCAGAAAAGCACGCCTGGTATAATTATTTATCCAATTGCAAGTCGCGCCTGTTGGCAGAGCGCGGTGATCGCCATGAAATTATGGGCTACGATTTCCTTTCTGGGGCAGATCCAGCTTCCGCCCACAGCAAAAACATAAGGCGCACCATGGTATTCCTGCACATTGTCTGCGCCTATACCACCGGTGGGGATAAAGCTGATTTCGCCGAACGGTCCGCGCAGGGCTTTCATAGCGTTCAGGCCGCCATAAATATTTGCCGGGAAGAACTTCAAAACTTTTAACCCTAACTTCATTGCTGCCATGATTTCTGTGGGTGTGACGCAACCAGGGCACACGAGAATGTTTTTCTCTACGCACCAATGCACAACTTCCTCATCAAAGCCTGGTGCAACGATGAACTTTGCGCCGCACTCCACAGCACGTTTGCACTGATCCAGCGTAATCACAGTGCCCGCGCCAACCAGCATCTCAGGACAGGCCTGCGACACGCGGCGAATGGCCTCGGGCGCAGCGGCTGTGCGAAATGTAATTTCCATCACATCAATTCCGCCAGCAAGCATGGCCTGCGCTGCAGGTATTGCGTCCGCCGCATCATCAATCACAACGACCGGCACAATTCCACAATCGTGTATTCTCTTCATTTCAATTTCCATACTTTTTCCCCCTTCTTACTTCAGATCGCGCAGCAAATTTTCAGTGGCCATCCGGCCCATATTCTGCGTTGCGCCCGTCGTGGAGGCCGCGCAGTGCG
>CAKUDW010000335.1 GCA_934645275.1 uncultured Clostridia bacterium | reverse complement strand
GGCTATGAAGTTGGCGGCACCGCCATCATCGAAGGCTGCAAGCATCTGGACGAGGCCAAGCTGTTCATCCAGTTCGCGATGACCCCCGAATGCCAGGAAATCGGCCAGACCGTTGGCGCGCTGCAGTTCCTGACCGTGGAAGGTGCGAAGGACCCCGAGTCCGCGCAGTCCATCCTGGACATGGGCGTTAACCTGATCAACTACGATTCCAAGTGGACCGGTGAGAACAAGAACCACATCATCGAAGCTTGGACTTCCGCGATCAACGCCGACAAGATCGCCGAATAAGCGCAAAGCTCAGTTCGGATAGATTTGTGCAAAAACCGCCTCGACAGGCGGTTTTTGCGAATTGAGGGCGCGTAGGAAACCGCGCGCCCCCGCTTGGGAGGTCTATCCCTGTGAAGCATTCGATATTTGGATGGTTCACAGGGGTAGATCGCAAAAACTGATGTACAGAGGTGTTGTGGTTTGGCAAGCGCAAAGAGCAGACAGCTGGATCGGAAAAAGTTCTTCGCGGACCCGATCATGGTGTTTGCAATTATTGTGGTTTTGGCATTTTTGCTGCTGTTTGTGGTGTATCCGCTCTGCACGATACTGACGCAGAGCTTCATGACCGACGATTCTTCCTATGTGAACGCCCTGCGCAAGGATGGCGACGCCATGGTGGCCTATGCTGCGGAGGATGAGGCGATAAAGGACAACGCCTTCTACCGTCTGGGCGCGGCCAGCGCGGCCTATGCCCGCGAATATTCCGCGCGCGGCAAGGTGAATTCCGAAGCGATGAAGGGCTATCGCGCCGAAATGGAGCAGGCCATTGAAGAAATCAACGCCGATAACGGCCTGGCCGACGCCTATGCCGAGGCGGCGAGCGCCGCGACTGGTGAAACTGTTACGGCGGATCAGGTATTGGACCTGAGTGCGAAGATTTCGGAGGAATACCCCGAGATTGGCAAGAAGGGCCTGACGCTGGAGGTATACTTCTCGATCTTCGCGTCCAAGAAGTTTGTGAAGGTCGTGCTGAACACGTTGATGTTGGGCGCGATTTCCGGCCTGTGCTCCACGGTGATCGGTTTCCTGTTCGCCTATGTGGATGTGTATGTAAAGACGAAGATGCGCGGCATATTCAAAATCATTTCGATGCTGCCCATCGTGTCGCCGCCGTTCGTGCTGTCGCTGTCGATGATCATGCTCTTTGGCAAAAAGGGCCTGATAACCTATCATTTGATGGGCATTAAAAACGCCAATATCTATGGCATGCACGGCATACTGGTGGTGCAGGTGCTGACCTTCTTCCCGGTCACCTACCTGCTGCTCAAGGGCCTGCTGGCGAACATCGATCCCTCGCTGGAGGAATCCAGCCGCAATATGGGCGCTTCCCGCTGGCGCGTGTTTAAGGACATTACGTTGCCGCTGCTGTTGCCCGGCATTGGCAACGCCTTCCTGGTTTCATTCATTGAATCCGTGGCCGACTTCACCAACCCGATCATGATCGGCGGCGATTTCGACACTCTGGCGGCCTATATCTACATGCAGATTTCGAACTTCGACACGCGCTCATCTTCGGCGATGGCAGTGGTGCTGCTGCTGATCAGCATGATCCTGTTCATCATCGAAAAGTACTTCCTGGAGAGCAAGAGCGTGGCCACGCTTACCGGCAAGGCCAGCCGCGTGCGCATGCAGATCGAGGAGCGCTCCGTGCGCATCCCGACCACGCTGGTTTGTTCGCTGGTGGGCCTGTTCGTAATCGGCATGTATGCGATGGTGCCCGTGGGCGCGTGCTTCAAGCTCTGGGGCAAGGATTTCACCCTT
>CAKUDW010000334.1 GCA_934645275.1 uncultured Clostridia bacterium | reverse complement strand
AATCCCACGACATCTTTCAAATCAGGGAGGTATCACCATGAATTTCTTCGAACAGGAACTCCGCCGTTTCACCGGCAAGACCACCGCTTTCAAATCCTGCAAGGCGCTCTATGCAGGCCGCGCCTGCTTTATTCCCCTCAGCGGCAGCCGCCGCGCCCGGCTGGAATTCGTCACCAGCGGCGTGGCAGATCAGTACGACGCGCTGCAGGTCACCATCCTCAGCACAACCGATGGGAAAATCGACTGCCTGCGGTTCCGCTTCAGCGATTTCTTCGCGCCCCGAAAGGCCGGATGCTCTGGAATCTGCTGCCCGCACATCTGGGTCGACTGTGGCAAGGCCGAGTGGTACGTCGCGCCCACCGCTGCCGAAATCGCCGGCCTTGCGCAGGCCGCGCACGACTACGCCATGCTTTTCGCATGACTTTGAAATTGAGAGGAGGTCTTACCATGAACCAGAACGATATCAACCGCGCCTTCACGGAGAAGGTCACCGAACTGCTAGGTCGGGGCTATCAAATCTACCCCGGCACCATGAGCGGCTCGCAGGGCGAAATTGCCCACATCGACCTGTACAAGGGCGACGAAATCATCCGCGTGCTGCTCGACCGCATGTCCGGGTACGGCGAAAAGCCCGATGGAATCCGGCTGGTTGTCGGCCGGAATACCGACCGCATCCGCATGAACTGCTTCGATACGCTGGGCAATACCATCTGGAACAACCACCTGGAAATTCTCTCTGAAATCGAGTTCTGCCAGATTGGCGAGAACTACTACACCGACGCGGAAACCGGCAGAGCCATTCAGAAAAAACGCGACGCTCGCCGGCGTACACGCCGGGAAACTATCCGCCGCGACCTGCCCGACGCTTTCAAATGCGCGGCGCTGAAGTACGTCCAGCGCCAGCCGCGGATGAAGAGCTGCAAGCTCTCGGACGTCACTCGCGTGACCCGCGTCAACCGCAGCAGCTGGGGCGAGGTCACACCCGCACTCTACTGCTATGAAATTGAGGCGCGAGGCAAAACCTTCCGCCTGCTGGCGCCCCGCAACGACTGACGCTTTGAAATGGAGGAGGACGTGTCATGATGAATTCATCTTTTGACCTCCCGGCTTTTCTGCTGGGCAAGCTCTACGACAACATGGACTGGGACAATGGCTGGACGCTTTCGGACGCCATCGCCCTGGCCGAGGACATTCGCAGGTACGACGGCATCGACTGCGACCCGCAGGAAATCTATGAAATCATGCGGGCATTCCACGAGCAGGACGCGGAGGACGAAGACTGACCCGCCTGACGATGGCTGGGAGGGGCCCAGCCGAAACGCACTCCGGTAGCTCGGCGAGGCGCGTCGCGGGAAACCCGCGGGAGCCATGCTCCTGAATACGATTGGGGGGTATCATCATGAAGAAACCCGATATCCGAGATCAGTTCCCCAAGGGGATGCGCGTCACGCTCGTCAACGTCGCCATCGAACGCCATCGCGAACGCTACTGCGGCCGCACCGGCATCGTGGTGAAAGCAGTGAAATCAACGAACACCGTGTAGATCGAATTTCCCGACGGCGACCGCTACGGCGCCTACCCGGAAAACGTCCGCCCTGCCTGACGATTGCTCTCTGGCAGGAGCCGAAACGCGCCAAAGAAACCGGCGTTGCCGGGGCGCGTCGCGGGAGCCATGCTCTCAAATAGACAACGGGGAGGAATGTATATGATCATCATCCGCACCGACGCGCAGACCAACCGCAAGGCGCTGGTTGGAGCGTTGTCCGAATTGTTTCACGAAAAGCCGCGCTACTGCGGCGCGCCCACCTTCTCTT
>CAKUDW010000333.1 GCA_934645275.1 uncultured Clostridia bacterium | reverse complement strand
GTGATGGCCAGCGCCTTCAGGAATACCTCCGGCCCGATCACGCCCGAGCCGAAGTTCAGGAATACGCCGCCGTCCAGAGCAGCGATGGAATGACAGTATTTGTGGAAGTCGATGCCGCTTGCCCGGCCGATGGCGGTGAAATCGCAGGTCGGGTGTTCGTGGATGATGTCCGTGCCCAGCGCGATGTGGTAGGTGGCCGGAATATCCATCTGGTACGCCTGATAGAGCACGCAGTCGTCGCGGTGCGGGAAGCGCTCGGGATGACAGTCGATGTATTCCGCCAGCGCACAGCCGTAGCCGTGGGCCTGGCCTTCGATGATGGCCTCGTTCATCCAGCCGCCGGTTTCTTCCCACATGCCGAAGGAACCGTCTTCTATGGCAGTGGGCACGTGTTCGGAGGTGCCGCCCAGATAGGCCAGCTCGAAATCGTGAATCGAGCAGGCGCCGTTGCCGGCAATGTGCGTCACGATGCCTGCGCGCATCAGCGCGATCAGATAGCGGCTCAGCCAGTTTTTAATCACGTGCGCGCCCATGGACAGCACCACGGGTTTTCCATTTTGCCGCGTCTTCACGATGTGCGCTACCAGCGCATCGAAGTCCGGACAGTTCCATTCGGGCACGGGATCTACGCCCGGCGTCTTTAAATCTTCAATTTTTACGATGTTCACGCGCTCGCGTGCCGACCATGTGCGGATGCCGGAAAAGTCCAGCTGCTCATCTCTGCGCATTGTTTTTTCCTCCGAATTGATTGATAATTTCTTCGGCGCTCGCCGTGCCGGTCTGCCCCAGCTTCTGAATCGTGACCGCCGAGGCCAGATTGCCCAGCGCCGCCGCTTCGCTCAACGTCGCGCCCGCGCCCAGCGCCAGCGCGCAGGCCGAAAGGAAGCTGTCGCCTGCGCCAACGATATCTACCGGCGGGGCCACCTTCTGCGGCAGCGCGTGTACCGCGCCATCCTCACAGGCGCAAAGCGCGCCCTGGTCACCCATAGTGACGATTGCGTCTGCGCCGGTCAGTTTCCGCAGTGCCTCGGCCACGGGCAGGTAGTCCTGCGGCGTGACTGCAGCGGGCGAAAGGCCGACCGCTCGCGCCGATTCCAGTTCGTTCGGCTTTACGATGCAGCCCGCAAAATCGCAGATACGCTCGCGGCTGTCCACGATTACGCGTCTGCCAGCGCCAGCCAGCGCACGCAGCGCCTCGCGCACGCGTGGCGTGACTACGCCCGCGGCCAGCTGATCGGACACGGCGATCACGTCCGCATTTTCTGCAGCGCGTGCCAGGGCCGAAAGCAGCGCGTCCTCCTGTTCGGCGTTTAGCGGGGAGCGGTTTTCGAAATCGATGCGCGGATCTTCGTAGCGCACGCCGCCGTAACCCATGCGGTAGGGTTTCACGTAGCAGGGCGTGACGCGATCTTCAAATGTCGGCGCACAGTCCATCGACATGCCCGCTTCCGCCATCAGCCGGCGGGCGATGTCGCCGCGGAAATCCACGCCCAGCACCGTAACCGGCGCGACCATCGCGCCCAGCGCGCGCATGTTCTTCATCACGTTGCCAGCGCCGCCCAGCGCGTATTTTTCTTCCACGATGGGCAGATTGTGGTGCGGCGTTTCGCGCGAGAGCTGCGAAAGGCGCATGTCCGCCATCCAGTAGGCGTCCACGCACACATCGCCAATCACGACGGCACGCACGCCGGGCAGGGATGAAAGCAGCGCATCCAGCCGCGCTGCGCTCAGTTGAATGCTGCGCATATAGCTATCCCTCCTCCGGATAAAAGGAAAGTTTTCCGTCAAATACATGGGCGATGGCCAGCGCCAGCGCGCCGATCAGCG
>CAKUDW010000332.1 GCA_934645275.1 uncultured Clostridia bacterium | reverse complement strand
CCGATGAGGTGCGCGCGCTGATCGAACGCGAAGTGGCGGAACGTGCGGCTTCAGATGAAACGCAGGCTGCGATGGACAGTATGGTCGAAGCACAGATGCAGTCCGAGCAGGTGCAGCAGCTGATCGCGCAGAACGTCGAGGCGCAGATGGCCACCGACGAAGTGCGCGCGCTGATTGACGAGAATATTGAGACACAGCTGGCTTCGGACGAAGTGAAACAGCGCATTTCGGATGAGATTGCCATTCAACGCAACAGTCGCGAATATCTGAACAGCGTGGCCGAGGCACTGGAGGAAAACGGCGAAAATGGCGAGGCCTATCGCGCGCTGACCGATTTGCGCGATTCGCTGGACAAGGTAATTGAATTCTACGATGGCCTTGTGGATTATACGGACGGCGTGCGCGAAATCAAGGATGGCACGGAAGAATTCCGCAGCGAGACGGACGGCATTCACGATGAAATCAGCGATAGGATAGACAACATGATTGCTGAAAAGACTGGCTCCGACGTGCCGGTGGAATCTTTTGTGGATGCGCGAAATCGTGACGTAGAGGATGTGCAGTTCGTAGTGACCACGCCCTCTATTCGCAAGCAGGATGCAAAGGAAATGGCTGCGCCAGCGCAGAAAAGCGCTTCGCTGGGCGATAAAATACGGAACCTGTTCCGTAAGTGAGCGAAATTATCAAGATTTGAATTACATGCGCAAAGTGGTTGGGCTGCGACTCCTTCACACTTCAGTGAAGGAGTCGTCGGTTGTTGAAGTGCAGAAAGCGGGCCGGTTTCCACAAGCTGCCCAGCTAGATAGTTGATCGCAGACTCCGCGCCGCGCTGGTTCTGCGCTTCGATGATGCCGTTGTTCAGGGAAGATTTGTCAGAGATATTGACATCCGGTGCAAAATCGCGTATAGTACGGGTAGAAGCTAACTCTGTCAGTTTCTTGGGGAATTGGACCCCAACACTCTGGCCGAGTTCATAGCTTCTTTTTTGTCGGCATATAACACTTCATTGTTCATGACTGCATTGATGAGCATGGTTTTAATATTATCTTTGTCATAATTGGTAAAAATGGAATTTCAAGGCGGTCGTTCAACCCTATTGGCGGCCACCGTCCAAAAGAAAAAGCAGGCAATTCTTCTCAAATTCAGAAAATCGGCAAATTTACATCCCCCCGCCCGGCTTGTATACCAGTTCTCAGCGTGATACAATCATTCGGTAAGTTGCAATGGAGGCAAAGCAGATATATGAAAAAAGTATTTGTGCTCGTTATGGCGCTCTGTTTGATGATGAACGCGTTTACATTCGCTTCAGCCGAGAACGACACGCGCGTAATAAGCGATTGCCTGGGCCGTGAAGTCGAGGTGCCCGCCAGGGTGGAGCGCATCGTGTGTACCGGCGTGGGCGCGCTGCGCTACGTGTGCTATCTGGGCGCGCAGGATTTGGTGGTGGGCGTGGAGGAGCACGAGACTGAGGCAGTGATTCAGCGCCTGTATACCTATGTGAATCATGAACAGTTTTCACAGCTGCCCATCATCGGCATGAAGGACGAGCCCGACCCCGAGGCGATCATGGCGATCGATCCGCAGGTGATCGTGATGAGCGCTTATCTGGATGGAGCGGACGAGCTTCAGGCCAAGACCGGAATCCCGGTCGTGGTCGTGCCCGGCAGTGACAGCACGCTGGATGATAAGGCCTACGAGACCTTCCGTTTGCTGGGCGAGCTGCTCGGCCGGAAAGACGCGGCCGCTGAGCTCACCGATTATTTGCAGGGCATCGCCGCCGATTTGGAAGCGCGAACTGCGGATATTCCCGACGAAGAAAAGCCGAGCG
>CAKUDW010000331.1 GCA_934645275.1 uncultured Clostridia bacterium | reverse complement strand
ATTCTGGAACGCAACCGCCCTGCAGCCTATATTTACGACAGTGAACTGGCCAAGCTGGCCTGCGCTGCCTTAACGCTCAGTGCGCACAAGCCTGCGCTCGTGTTGGCTGCATATCACCACGGTGAACGTCCCCTCCTGCCCGAAGGGCATCTCTGGCTGGACGACTTCATGCGCGGCGCGAAGGATACCGATCCCGAAGCGCCCGCTGCCGACCTGTACAGCGAGGTGACGCGCCTGTACACCTCCGGCACCACGGGACTTCCCAAGGCCATACCGGTGAACAACGCGGCGGAGGTGCTCTCCGCTCACGACGTATGCATGCATTTTCCGATGAACCTGCACGACGTGACCATGAACCTGACGCCGTGGTTCCATCGCGGCGGGCTGCATTCCGGTGGACTCACGCCCACGCTGTATGTCGGCGGTGCGTGCGTAGTGCTGCGCCAGTTCAATGCGCGGCTGTGCCTGAACTACGTCGGGAAATACGGCGTCAGCTTTCTGATTGGCGTTCCGGCCATCTTGAAGAAACTGGCCGATCGTCAGGCAATAGACCAGGTAGATCTGAGCGGCCTTCGCGGCGTGGTCGCCATGGGCAGTCCGTTGGATCGCGACAGCTGCATTCGACTTCAAAATGTGCTGACGCCCAATATATTCAACGGTTACGGCACCACGGAGACCTTCTGGAATTGCTTCCTGAGACCAGAGGATCTGCCTAGGATGGCGGGATCTGCCGGGCGCAGCTGCACCGACGACGAGGTGCGCGTGGTTCGCCTGTACGAGGATGGCCGTCGCGCCGAACCGGATGATACCGTACCGAAGGATGGCAAAACGCAGGGTGAAATCATCATCCGCACGACAGGCAAGTCCACACTGTGCTATCCAGACAATCCTGCGCTGACTGAGGAAAAATACTATCGCGGCTGGCTTTACACGCACGATGTGGGCATATGGGATGCGCAGAGCTATATTTCCGTCGCCGGGCGCAAAGACGACATGATCATCTGCATGGGCGAAAACATCTACCCGGATCAGATCGAGAGCGTGCTCGAAGCGCACCCTGCCGTGCGTGACAGCATTGTGGTCGGTCTGCCCGATCCCGGGCGCGGCGAAGCTGTGGCTGCCTATATTCAGCGGCGCGACCCTGCGCTCACCATTCAGGAAATCAGCGCCTGGTGCGTCAAGAGTCCGTACCTTTCCGCCTACAAGCGCCCGCGCTACTATTGCTTTGTGGATGAAATCCCCTACAACGCTTCCGGCAAGAAGCTGCGCCATCTCCTGCGCGCACGCGCCCAGGCTGACCTGGCCGAGGGAAGGCTGAAGCGCCCCTGAAAACACATGTATACGAATTGGAAGCGGCATAAACAGTGCGCCGCTTCCAATTTTTATATGTATGCTTTATTGACGGAAAGTTTCTGCCGTGCTAGAATTCAAGCTGAACTGCATTTACACGCTTCAAGGAGGGCACAGCCCATGCAGCGGCTTAAAAAATGGTATCTGGGCGCTTCGATCCGCGTTAGGATAACCTTACTATTCGTCATCATGTCCATCATTCCGGTATTCATTATGGGCTGGGTATCCCTCAATCAGTTTTCCAAAAATCTGGAAGAAAGCGGGATACGCGACAGCCAGAAATATCTGGAATTCCTGGATTATCGTCTGGAGCAGCAAATGGACAGCGACCACAAAAACGTATTGCTCACTGCCTATAAGTCCAGCGTGCGCGATTATTTCGATCCTGAAATTGTGCTGACGGCCGACGAACGTGAATTGACGTTGCGTTATGCCAGCCGCGAACTCATAGGATTGCGGCTGCGCGAAAACGCTCAATCCGTCATGCTGA
>CAKUDW010000330.1 GCA_934645275.1 uncultured Clostridia bacterium | reverse complement strand
GTGCGCTTGATCTGGCTGCAGCTGGGGAATGGCAGGCATTGCTTGGCTTGCATGCTTCAACGCGCGAGCGCCTGCCCCTTGACCGAATGGACGCGCTTTATGCGCGCATATTCGAAATATGCGGTTATCCGGAAACTCTGCTGGATCTGGCGTGTGGACTCAATCCGGTATATCTAGCGGCGCGTTACACGGACCTGCATATCGCGGCGGCGGACATCAGCGGCCAGTGCCTGCGCATCATCGGCGCGTGTAATGCGGCCGAAACGTTTTGGTGCGATTTGATTTGTGAAGGCGGCATGCCCACCGGACGATATGACATGGCGCTGCTGTTCAAAATTCTGCCGTTGCTGGAGCGTGAACAGGTGGGCGCGGCCATGGATGTGATGCGTCGATGCGACGCGCGTTATCTGGCGGTGTCCTATCCAACGCGCACGCTCGGCGGTCGAAATGTGGGCATGGAACAGCATTATTCCGAGTGGATGGAGACCCATGTGCCGGAAAACCGGCGCATTGAAGCGCGCTTTATTGAGGGAAATGAATTGTTTTATATTCTGAAGGAGAACTGACCATGTCCAAACTCTACGTGGTAGCGACGCCCATCGGCAATTTGAATGATCTCACGCCCCGCATGCGCGCCGCGTTTGAAGCCGCGGATTTGATCGCCGCTGAGGATACGCGCGTGACAATGAAGCTGTTGAATCACTGGGATATCAAGCGGTCGATGCTTTCCTGCCACCGGCACAATGAGGACGGCAAAGCGCCGCAGATTGTGCAGCGCATGCTGGACGAAAATTTGACTGTAGCGCTTGCCTGCGATGCGGGCACGCCGGGCATTTCAGATCCCGGACATCTGTTGGTGCGCGCGGCATGCGCGGCGGGGATACCTGTAGAACCGGTCTGCGGCCCGTCCGCAACGGTCACGGCGCTGTCTGCCGCGGGCTTTGATGCGCGTGAATTTGCGTTTTACGGCTTTTTACCGAGGGATAAAAAGCTGCTGCGTGAAAAGCTGGGCGCAATTCTGAAGACCCGGATCCCGGTAGCCGTAATTTATGAATCCCCACATCGTATCTGCGATCTGACGGCGCAGATGGCCGCTGAATGGCCAGGCTGTCAGCTGTGCGTGTGCAGCGATCTGAGCAAGCGCTTCGAAAGATTTTATCGCGGAACGGCACAGGAGGTATGTGATGCGCTTCAGGCCAACCCCAGCGTGGAAAAGGGGGAGTACTGCATTGTTGCCGAACTTTCGGCTGTGCCCGTGCCCGAAGCGCCGGCGGCCGTACCGGATGCGGCGGTGTGTATGCTTGCTGCCATTTTGAACGACGATATGGATATTGCCGAGGCAGCCCGCGCCGCGATGGACGCTGGTTGTCCGCGAAACGAAGTCTATCGCGCGCGCCTGCGCATTCAGGCACTTTTTGAGGCTGAATGAGCGGAAAATTCTGCTGAAAATCTGAAAAAAACGGCAAATCACTGTTGCGTTTTGCCGCAAGGCATGTTATAATATTCAAGTATGTTGCGTCTGATACACGTAAGGAGGATGTTCCATGAGCGCGCTGTCCATTATTCTTGACATTGTTTTGATTCTGATTTCCATTGTGCTGATTGTTGCCGTTTTGATGCAGCAGGGTCAGCGCGAGGGCCTGGGCGCCATCGCTGGCGGCGCCGATACATTCTTCGGCAAGGGCAAGGCCAAGGGCGTTGATGCTAGACTGAAGAAGATCACCAAACTTGCTGCGGCGGTGTTTATTGTGCTGTCGATCGTTACCACGATCGTAGTTTCCCATGGCAACAAGACTGCTACCACGGATACGACCGACCTGATTCAGCAGCAGATTGAGGCCACTGAGG
>CAKUDW010000329.1 GCA_934645275.1 uncultured Clostridia bacterium | reverse complement strand
GGTCAGCGGTTAAGTGCATCGGCTGTGGCGAATGCATTTTGGCGTGTCCAAACGGCTGTATTTCAGTTGATGCAGATGGCCTTCACATTGATCGGTCACACTGCGTGCGCTGCGGGGCATGTGCGCATACCTGCCCGAGCGGTGCAATGACCTGGTATGGATGCGAATATACGCCTGAGGCGCTATACCATGAAATTGTCCGAGATAAAGTGTTCTTTCGCAATTCCGGCGGCGGTGTGACGCTTTCCGGCGGCGAACCGATGATGCAGCCGGAGTTTACAAAGGCCCTGCTGCAGCTTTGCAAGGACGGAGGTATTTCAACTGCGGTAGATAGTTGCTGCCATGCGCCACGGAAAACGGCGTTAGAAATTGCAGAAATGACAGATTTGATGTTGATAGACATCAAGCATATTGATCCTGTGCAACATAAGCGGTTGACCGGCGTGGATAACGAGTTAATTCTGGGAAACATTCGTGAAATTGCCGCGTTGACGCGCAAAAACGGCACGCCGGGTATCTATATTCGCACCCCGTTGATTCCGGATTGTACGCTCAGTCGAGAAAACATATTGGGCATAGGCGAGTTTATTAAGGAAAATCTTGAAGATGTGTTGGTGCGTTGGGAGTTGTTGCTGTTCCATAACATGTGCGCTGTGAAGTATAGAGAACTGGGACGCGAATGGGCACATCAGAACACTGTGCCGGTGGATCATGCTCAGCTTGAAGATTTAAGACATATTTGTGATCAAACAGGTTTGCCCGCCGATAGAATGCAGATATCTGGTCTTGTAATGGATTAATATCGGTTGTTCTACTGAGTCAAAGTGAAGCCGCGCCAAAGATTTTTGCTGAAAGTCCCGAAAGCTTTCATTGATAAAAGCTTTCGGGACTTTGACTTGCTATGGAATTCTTTACGCCAGGCGAATTTCCATCCACACGCCTTCGTACAGGCTCATGCAATCGCTCACGTCATGGAAGAATTCGCAGTTGGAAGTTGCTTCCTCGCTGGGATTCAGCGTGCTCAGCGCGGCTTCTTCTTCGCTCAGACCATCGGCTACGGCCTGAATGGGCGAGCAATAGTGGATATAATCGAAGTTCATTTTAGCCACGTCGGGGCGG
Organism: uncultured Clostridia bacterium; assembly: GCA_934645275.1. The sequence continues at coordinate 730 of CAKUDW010000329.1, read as the reverse complement.
CACATGAAGTCGATGAACTTGTGCGCAGCTTCGATGTTCTTGGAGCCCTTGGGGATGCACATGCCATCTACCCAGATATTGGAGCCTTCCTTTGGAATTACGTACTGCAGTTTGTCGTTCTTTTCGATGGCATACTGAGCGTCGCCGGAATAGATCACGCCGATGGCGGCTTCACCGCCTACCATCTTGTCCTTGGTCTCATCAAGCAGGTAACCGGATTCAATCTTATCCTGCTTCTGCTTAATCAGCAGATCCTTGGCGGCGTTCAGCTCGGCTTCGTCACGGGTGTTGAGCGAGTAGCCCAGATACTTCAGCGCTATGCCCACGGTGTCACGCATGGAGTTCATCATAATAACCTGGCCGGCGTACTTGCTGTCAAACAGCGCGCTCCAGCTATCCAGCGTCTCGGGAATCATTTCCGTGTTGTACAGGTAGCCCAGCGTGCCCCACATGTAGGGGACGGAATGCTTGCAGTCTGCGTCGTAGTCCGGGCTCTTGAAGCGCTCCATCAGGCCCGCAGCGTTGGGAATTTTGCTTAGGTCAAGCTCTTCTACCATGTCCTTGGCAATCAACCGCTCAATCATATAATCAGAGGGGAAGATTACATCATAAGTGCCGGTGACGGCCTCGAGCTTGGTGTACATTTCCTCGTTTGTGGTATAGTTACAATATTTCACAGAAATGCCGGTTTCCTTTTCGAACAGCTCGAGCACAGCAGGGTCGATATAAT
>CAKUDW010000328.1 GCA_934645275.1 uncultured Clostridia bacterium | reverse complement strand
GCGCCTGCAGGTGCAGCCGCGGGCGCGGCCTTCGGGGCAGGCGCAGGCGCAGTGGCGGGCGCCGGAGCAGCGACGGGAGCGGGGGCGGCCACGGGTGCCGGAGCAGGCGCAGCCACGGGGGCGGGAGCGGGAGCAGCCGCGAAAACGGGCGCGCCGCCGATTTCTTCAACTTCTACTTCATAAGCCACACCATTAACGGTAATCGCAAACTTGCGCATGATTGTATCCTCCTAAATATTTATGCTGTCTCAATTCGAATGCATCATTTGCCGCGTCAGAAGCGGTATACCTGTTCGGCGCGCGCAGCGCTGTTCCACGCGGGTACGCGGCGCACCTTGCGAACCACCAGACGCTTGCCGGACTGGTCAAAGGCTGCCAGTGCGGCAGAAATCACGGCGATCAGCTGGGGATCAGTGATTTCCTGAACGGACTCCACCACCGGCGTGGCTGCCGGAGCGGGTGCAGCCTCAATTACCGGGGTTGGTTGAGACTTTTTTTTTTGATTCTTACGCTTGAAAATACCGCCCATGATCGAAATGCAGATGATCAGGATGGTCAGGCCCAGAAATACGATCAGCATGCCGATGACGGCGACGATGCCGCCGTAGCTGAGCGCGTTCGTGACAGTATTCATTCGGTTTCCTCCTTACAGCGGCATGTTGCCGTGCTTCTTAGCAGGTCTGGATTCGCGCTTGCCGGAAAGCATCTCCAGCGCAGCGGCGACCATCTGGCGGGTCTGCGCGGGCTCAATCACATCGTCAACGTAACCCTGCTTGGCGGCGTTCACGCCGTCGGCCACGTCTTCGACATACTTCTGCTCCAGTTCGGCGCGCTTCGCGATCGGATCATCCGCGGTCTTGAGCTCATCCTCGCAGGAAAGCTGCACGGCGATCTTCGGCGTCACGGCGCTGATGCACGCGCCCGGCCAAGCATATACCACGTCCGCCGCTGCGCGGGAAGCCAGCGCGGCGTAGCCCATACCCACGGCATTGCCGGCGATCAGCGCGATACGCACTGTGGTTGCCTCGGCGTAGGCGAACATCAGCTGTGCGCCTGCACGAGCCAGTTCGCCCTGCGGCGCAGTGCTGACCTTCATGCCCATAGAATCCACCGCGGTAATCACTGGAATGGAGAAACAATCGCAGAAGGCGACGAAACGGGCGGCCTTCTTGCAGCCATAAACCGTCAGACGGCCTTCATCCCTGGCGCTCTGATTGCCCACGAGGCCGACGGTCGTGCCGCCGATGCGCGCCAGCGCGGTCACCATGGAGGGCGCAAAGTCCGCGCCAAGCTCCAGCAAGTCGCCGTTGTCCGCCATGCGGGTGAACAGGTCGCGCACATCGTCCAGGCCCTCGATGGCGTTCAGATCGGACAGCTCGCGGTTAACGTCGTCTGCGGAGAAATCCTCTGCGTCGGCCATATTGTTGGCAGGCAGCAGCGCGGCCAGCTTGCGGGCCAGAGCAATGGCTTCCCCGTCGGTTTCGGCAGTCAACTGCGCCATGCCGGACTTCACGCTCGCCTGAGCGCCGGCCAGCGCAGCCAGATCAATTTCCTTACCGGCCACGGTAGAAACCACCTTCGGGCCGTTTACAAACAGCGCGCCGTTCTTGCTCATCACGGTGACGTCGCTCATGCCGGCGATGGTGGAAGCAATGCCGCCGCAGGGGCCGAGCACCAGCGCGATCTGCGGCACTACGCCGGAAATCGCGTTCGCCTTCGCGGCCATTGCAGCATAGGCGTTCATCGCGTCCAGGCCCTCGTCCAGCCGCGCGCCAGCAGTGTCCAAAATGGCGATCACCGGCGCGCCGGTCTTTTCGGCCAGATCCCTTACCTTGCCGACCTAGCGCGCATGATCTGCGCCGACCGAG
>CAKUDW010000327.1 GCA_934645275.1 uncultured Clostridia bacterium | reverse complement strand
GATGGAATACCAGGCCAAGCTGCTGTTCAAGAAGTACGGCCTTCCCACTAAGCACGGCTGCGTAATCGACCGTGCGGAAGAACTTTCCACCGCGTTGGAAGAAAACAACGTCAGCTATCCGCTGGTCGTCAAGGCACAGATTCAGTCCGGTCATCGCGGCCAGGCAGGCGGCATTCAGTTCGCCCACAATTATGAAGAGGCCAAAAAGCACGTGGACAACCTGCTGGGCAAGACGCTGCTGGACCTGAAGGTGAACAAGCTGTATCTGGTCGAAATGGCGGATTACAAAATCGAATGGTATCTTTCGATCATGCTGGATCGCCTGACCAAGCAGCCCATCATCATCTTCTCAGCCGACGGCGGTATGGAAATTGAAGAAACCGCGAAGCAAAATCCGGACGCGATCAAGAAAATCGTAATCGACCCGATGATTGGCGTTGAGGATTACATGGCGCGCTATCTGCTTTCCTCCACGAAGCAGTCTCTAACTTATGTCAAACAGCTGGACGCGCTGCTGAAGAAGCTGTATCGCTGCTTCATGGAATACGACTGCATGTTGACGGAAATCAACCCGCTGGTCGTGGACAACGACGACATGCTTCTGGCGCTGGACGGCAAGGTAGATATCGACGACAGCGCGCTCTACCGGCTGCCGGACGTGGTAGCCTGGCGCGACGAGCTGCCCGAAGAACCGCTCGTGAAAGAAGCCCGCGAATACAATTTCCTCTACATTCCGGTTGAGGAAGGCGGCTCCATCGCCGTGTGCTCCAACGGTTCAGGCATGCTGATGAGCTGCATTGACATGATTACCAAAAACGGCATGAAGGTTGCCGCGGTTCTGGATCTGGGCGGCGGCGCGACGGCCGAGCGCATCAGCCAAGCCATGCGCATTCTATTCTCCACGCCGGGCGTGAAGGCCGTGTTGATTAACATCTTCGGCGGCATTACCCGCTGCGACGAGGTCGCTGGCGGCGTGAAGCTGGCTATGGCCGAGCATTCGCTGGACGGCAAGCTGATCGTGGTGCGCATGGAAGGCACCAACAAGGACAAGGGCATTGAGATTATCGAGGGTCTGCATTCCGACGTGGTACGTACGGAAGGCCTGCGCGAATCCATCGCCGCGCTGCTGGAGAGGAGGGATCGCCTGTGAGCATCATTATTGATCAGAACACCAAACTTATCGTTCAGGGCATCACCGGCCGCGAGGGCACCTTCCATACCGAGCAGATGCTCGCCTACGGTACGAATGTGGTCGCGGGCGTGACTCCGGGCAAGGGTGGCCAGGAAGTGCTGGGCGTACCGGTGTTCAATACCGTGCGCGAAGCCGTTGAGGCCACTGGCGGCAATACCTCCGTAATCTTCGTTCCCGCAAAGTTCACCAAAGCTTCCGTTTTGGAAGCATTGGACGCAGGTCTCAAGACCGTGCTGACCATCGCGGAGCATGTACCGGTACACGATATGATGATTTGCTACCGCCTTGCCCATCTGAAGGGCGCGCGGCTGTTCGGACCGAATTCTTTCGGCATCATCTCACCCGGCAAGAGCAAGGCCGGCTTCATGGCGCACCGCATCTTCACCCCCGGCAACGTGGGCGTGATGAGCCGCAGTGCGACCAACTGCTATGAAACCGTGTTCATGCTCTCCAACAACGGCATTGGCCAGTCCACCTGTATCGGCGTAGGCGGCGACATGATCCCCGGCTCCACCTTTGTGGATCTGCTGCCGGATTTCAATGCCGACCCGGAAACCAAGGCCATCATCATGATTGGCGAAATCGGCGGCAACGAGGAAGAGCTGGCCGCGGAATACCTGAAGTCGCACAACGTAACCAAGCCCGTGATCGCGCTGATCGCCGGCAAGAACGCGCCGAAGGGACGCTCCATGGGCC
>CAKUDW010000326.1 GCA_934645275.1 uncultured Clostridia bacterium | reverse complement strand
AGGGAGTTGAACGATATGGCAAAGCTCAGTTTCAAGACCGATCTGTGCAAGGGCTGTGGTCTGTGCGTGGCGGCCTGCCCCAAGGGCCTACTGGCCATCAGCCGCGACAAGATCAACAAAAAGGGCCATCATCCGGCGGAAATCGAGCGCCCGGAGGAATGCGTGGGCTGCGCGTCCTGCGCCATTATGTGCCCGGACTGCATCATCGAAGTGGAAAGGTAGGTTGAAGAAGAATCATGGCTGAAAAGGTATTGATGAAAGGCAACGAGGCCATCGCGGAAGCCGCGATTCAGGCCGGATGCCGCCATTATTTCGGCTACCCCATCACGCCGCAGACGGAAGTGGCGGCATACATGGCCAAGCGCATGCCGAAGATCGGCGGCGTGTTCCTGCAGGCGGAAAGCGAAATCGCCGCTATTAACATGGTGTACGGCGTATCCTCCACCGGCCATCGAGTAATGACCTCCTCCTCCAGTCCGGGAATCTCGCTCAAGAGCGAAGGACTGTCGTATCTAGCGGGTGCAGATTTGCCGGCGCTGGTGGTAAACGTGCAGCGCGGCGGCCCCGGCCTGGGCGGCATTCAGCCCAGCCAGTCGGACTACTTCCAGGCCACGCGCGGCGCGGGCCATGGCGATTTCCGCATGATCGTGCTGGCCCCGGCCAGCGTACAGGAAATGGCGGATTTGACCATTCGCGGCTTTGACCTGGCGGACAAGTACCGCATGACGGCGATGATACTGGCCGACGGCACGATGGGGCAGATGATGGAACCCGTGGAATTCCACCAGCCCGAGTTGCACCAGTATGATAAATCCTGGGCCACCACCGGCACGAAGATGCAGCGCAAGCACAACGTAATCAATTCGCTGTCGCTGGATCCCTATGAACTGGAGCAGATGAACGTAGATCGCTACGCGCGCTACCACGAAATCGAAGAAAACGAAGCCATGGCCGAGGAATACCTGATGGACGACGCTGAAATCTGCGTCGTGGCCTTCGGCATCGCCGCGCGCGTGGCTAAGAACGCCATCAACAATGCACGCAAGGCAGGCGTGAAGGCAGGTCTGATTCGCCCCATCACGCTCTGGCCCTTCCCCTCAAAAGCCGTCCGAAAGGCTGCAGAGCACTGCACGAGCTTCATCTCCGTGGAGTTGAGCATGGGTCAGATGATTGAGGATGTGCGCCTGGCAATGGATTGCCGCCGTCCCGTGGCCCTGTGCAATCGCGCGGGCGGCGTGATCCCCTCGCCCGAAGAGGTGTGCGCCAAAATTATGGAAGCTGCCGGAAAAGGAGGCGCAGAGAAATGATCGCATTCAAAAAGCCCCACGCGCTGACGGACGCGCCGCTGCACTATTGCCCCGGTTGCACCCACGGCATCGTACATCGCCTCGTGGCGGAAGCCATTGACGAGCTGGGCATCGAAGGCCGTACCATCGGCGTCGCGCCAGTCGGCTGCTCCGTACTGTGCTACAATTATTTTGCCTGCGACATGGTGGAGGCCGCGCACGGACGCGCGCCCGCCGTCGCTACGGGCGTAAAGCGCGCAGACCCCGAAAATCACATCGTGTTTGCCTATCAGGGCGACGGCGACCTGGCCTCCATCGGCACAGCGGAAACGGTACACGCCGCTGCGCGCAACGAAAACATCACTGTGATCTTCATCAACAACGCCATTTACGGCATGACCGGCGGCCAGATGGCTCCCACCTCGCTGCCCGGCCAGGTCACGCAAACCTCGCCCTATGGCCGCGATGTAAATCTTTGCGGTTATCCGGTGAAAATCTGTGAAATGCTCTCCCAGCTCGACGGCCCCGAATATCTGGAGCGCGTAGCGGTAAACAACGTCAAGAACGTGCGCACCGCAAAGAAAGCCATCAAGAAAGCTTTCCAGAACCAGAT
>CAKUDW010000325.1 GCA_934645275.1 uncultured Clostridia bacterium | reverse complement strand
GGCGATACCATCTGCTATATCGGCAGCGAGCGCCCCGCCGAGACGTTTGACGAGACGCGCGACATGTCCGGCCGACTGCTGATGCCCGGCCTGATCAACTGCCACTGCCACGCGGCGATGACGCTGCTGCGCGGCGTAGGCAGCGATTTGCCGCTGGATCGCTGGCTGTTCGAAAAGATGATTCCGGTAGAGGATCGCATGACCGCCGAGGACATTGCCGCAGGCAATGCGCTGGCGATGATGGAAATGATCGCCACCGGCACTACGTCCTTCAACGATATGTACATGGAGCCGCGCACGATCATTCGCGCCAACGAGCGCGTGGGCATGAAGGTAAACCTCGCCCGCGTGGTGCAGTCATTTGACCCCAATGAAACCGCCGAGACCTGCGCACGCATCCCCGAATCACTGCGCCTGTTCGAAGAAGCGCATGGCGTGCAGAACGGCCGCGTGCGCGTGGATTTCGCGGTGCATGCCGAATATACCATCAATGATGCCGTGACCTCTGGCTATGCCGAGGTCTGCAAGGCCTATCTGGATCGCGGCGCGCACATGCAGATTCACCTGTCCGAAACGAAGAAGGAACACGAGAAATGCATCGCCCGCCATGGGCTCACCCCCGCTGCGTGGTGCGAAAAGATGGGACTGTTCGATATTCCCACCTCTGCCGCGCACTGCGTGTGGGTGACTGACGAGGATATCGAAATCCTGAAAAAGCACGGCGTGAGCCCCATTCATAACCCTACCAGCAACCTGAAACTGGGCAGCGGCTTCGCTCCCGTACCGGACATGCTCGCGCGCGGGCTGAACGTGACGCTGGGCACCGACGGCGCGGCCAGCAACAACAATCTGAACATGTTTGAGGAAATGCATTTGGCGGCCATCATGCACAACGGCTACCTGCGCGATCCCGTTATCATGCCGCCAGAACAGATCCTGAAAATGGCGACGGTCAACGGTGCAAAGCTGCAGGGCCGCGACGACACCGGCCGTTTGGAAGCCGGCATGAAGGCGGATATCATCGCCATCGATTTCCGCAATCGCGCGCACCTCTACCCCGCCTTCGAACCCATGGCCATGCTGGTATACACGGCGCAGGGCTCGGACGTGTGCATGACGATGGTGGACGGCAAGATTCTATATGAAAACGGTAAGTTCTATACGCTGAATCCTACCCAGGTGATTGAAAATGCGAAGGCCGCCGTGAAGCGGCTGTACGGAGAGGAAGGTAAGTAAGATGGAGAGAGCAGATAAGGGTCTGGCTTTTATGCTTCAATATGAAAACGTGGCGTGGTACGACTCCGGCGAGGTTCGCATTCTGGATCGCCGCGTCTATCCCCGCAAGGTCGAATTCGTGGTCTGCAAGACGCATCAGGAAGTGGCGCAGGCCATTACCGACATGGTGACGCAGAGCGCAGGACCCTACACCGCGGCGGCCATGGGCATGGCGCTGGCGGCGCACGAATGCCGCAGCATGGCTGCTGATAAACAGCTGGTGTACCTGACGGACGCAGCCTACACTATTTCGCACGCCCGTCCCACCACTGTGGCGCGCATGACGTTGATCGTCGAAGGCTGCCTCGGCGCGGCAAAGCAGGCAATTCTGGAGGGTAAGGATGTAGCTCAGGCCATCGTGGATCACACAGTACTGATGAACAACCTGCGCTACAACAAGGTCGGCAAAATGGCCGAATATCTGGTGGACATGTTCCCGGACAACGGCGGCGTAATGACGCAGTGCTTCGGCGAAACCATCGTTGGCCAAATGCTGAAGGTAGCCAAAAAACGCGGCAAGCAGCTGCACCTCTACTGCCCTGAGACCCGCCCCTACTTCCAGGGCGCGCGCCTGACCGCCACCGTATGCCACGATATGGGCTTTGATGTAACTGTAATCACCGACAACATG
>CAKUDW010000324.1 GCA_934645275.1 uncultured Clostridia bacterium | reverse complement strand
ACGCTGAGAAGCCCCGCAAGGCAAGAAAACGCAAGCTGCGTCAATACTTTTGGACAAGCTAAAATCCGCGGCATGCCGCGGATTCTGTATTTGTCTGATTCTCATGTCTATGCCAGCTGCCGCTCCGCCTCCAAATCCACAGGATAGCGCTTCAGCCGCACGATATAGCAGATCAGATGCGTGCAACCAGTCAGTAGCCATGAGGCCGGATAGGAATAATACAGCATTTCCAGCGTGTTATTCAGCGGCAGCACCAGATAAATCCACATAATGCGGAACGCACACGCGCCCAACAGCGACACGACCATTGGCAGCACCGCCGCGCCCATGCCGCGCAGCGTGCCACAAAGCGTGTCCATAATACCGCAGAGAAAATAGGTGGTGCCATATATGGTGAAGCGCCGCATTCCCGCCGCGATCACCTGCGGATCCGGTGAATAGATGCTGAACAGCTGCGGCATGAGCAGATAGCCAATCGCGCCCAGCGCCATGCCCACGAGGGTGACTAGCGTCACGCACGCTCTAGCCGACTTACGAATGCGGCTGTACCTGCCCGCGCCAATATTGGTGCTGATAAAGGTGATTGCCGCTTGATAGAAGGAATTCATCGCGGCATAGATAAAGCCTTCAAGATTAATCGACGCAGAGTTTCCAGCCACCACAATCGCGCCATAGGCATTCACGGTTGACTGGATCAGCACATTTGAAATGGAAAAGCACATACCCTGAAAGCCCGCGGGAAGCCCCACGCGCAGCATGCCGGACAGCTTGTCCGGATGAATGCGCAGCTTGCGCAAATCCAAATGTACAAAACCGTCTGAACGAATCAGGCACAGCGTTACCAGCACGGCGGAGATCATCTGAGAAATGATGGTGGCCCATGCCACGCCTGCGACGCCCATGCCGCACACAATCACAAAAAACAGATTGAGTCCCACATTCACCAAACCTGAAATGCTCAGAAAATACAGCGGCCGCCGCGTATCTCCCACAGCGCGCAACACCGCCGCACCAAAATTATAGAGCACATTAAAGGGCATACCCAGAAAATAAATGCGGATATACTGCGTGGCCAACGGCAGCACATCCTCCGGCGAACCCATCCATTCAAGGAAGGTACGGCTGAAAATATAGCCGAATGCACCCGCAATCACGCCGCCAATCAGGCTGACCGCAACGGAAGTATGTACCGTTTCCTGCATGCCCTTATAATCGTTTGCGCCGTAGTACTTGGCCGCAATCACGTTGGTACCAATCGACAAGCCCAGAAACAGGTTCAAAATCAGGTTGATAAGCGAGCCCGTAGAACCGACCGCCGCCAGGGCCTCCGCCCCGGTAAAGCGCCCGACTACGATGACATCCGCAGCATTGTAGAGCAGCTGCAATATGCTGGTAAACATCAACGGCACTGCAAACGCCGCCACCTTGGGTATCAGCTTTCCATGGGTCATATCCAGCTCATAGCTACGCTTCTGCCTGTGCAAATCAACCGCCTCCGCATCCTGTTTTTGCGTCTCCCGCTTCACGCCGGTCATTATATACCTCAAATATGAATTTCTGACGGCGCTTTCACCCCGGCAATAGAATTTAACCCTGCCGCGCGGCGCGAGCACGCACAGCGAAATACGCCGTGCCTCGAAAAAAAAATGTTCGCATCCTGCATCTGGCATATCTGGTTGCCGGACGGGCCTGCGCACCCCTCGCAGCATCCAATTTTAAAAAAACTTAATTCAAACTATTTGATTTTATGCTTTTAGTTTACTATGCTAAAGTGCTAAACTGATATCGCAACAACAAACAAACCCACGCCGCACAGGCGCAGGGAAGCAAGGAGGAAATTCAAATGAAAAAGATTGCCGCAATGCTGTTGGTTCTCATCCTGATCTGTTCCGCTGCCTGCATGGCCGAAGGCACGACCTTTAAAATGGGCTTTGACGCCGAATACCCG
>CAKUDW010000323.1 GCA_934645275.1 uncultured Clostridia bacterium | reverse complement strand
GCGACGTGTTTTATCTACATTCGCGCCTGCTGGAGCGCGCTGCGCGCATCGCGCCGGAATACGGCGGCGGTTCGCTTACGGCGCTGCCGATTATCGAAACGCAGGCGGGCGACGTTTCCGCCTATATTCCCACCAACGTGATTTCCATTACGGACGGCCAGATATTTCTGGAGAGCGAGCTGTTCCATTCGGGTGTAATGCCGGCGGTTAACCCGGGCATTTCGGTATCACGCGTGGGTGGCAATGCGCAGATCAAGGCTATGAAGAAGGTTGCAGGTACGCTGAAACTGCTTTACAGCCAGTATCGCGAATTGCAGTCGTTTGCCCAGTTTGGTTCCGACCTGGACGCCGACACGCGGGCGCGCCTGGATCAGGGCGAACGCATCGTGGGCGTGCTCAAGCAAAATCACAATGCGCCGGTGCCGGTAGAAAAGCAGGTATGCATACTCTATGCCGTGACTCACGGCTATCTGAAAGATGTGGTCGTGGAAGACATTCCAGAATATGAAGCCGGCCTCTATCGCCGCATGGATGCACAGCATACGGATGTGCTTTCAGCTATCGCTACCACTGGCAATATGGATGGCGAAACCGAAGCGGCGCTCAAGTTGGCGCTGGAAAACTATACCGCCGATTTTATCCGGGCCAAGGTGCCTGTGGAGGCGTAAACTATGGCCGGAACATCAATGAAGGATATTCGCCTGCGCATTCGAAGCGTGCAGAGCACGATGCAGATCACGAAGGCGATGCAACTGGTGGCTTCGTCAAAGCTGCGCAGGGCCCGTGAGCGCATGGAGGCCAGCCGTCCATATCTGGAAATTGCGCAGGATACCATCGCGGACATCGCCGCACACAACACCGGATGTCGCAGCGACTATCTGGGCGGACGCGCGGTAAAAAAGCGCTGTGCGATCGTCGTTGCAGGCGACCGCGGGCTGGCGGGCAGCTACAACGCCAATATTTTTAAGCGCATTCGCGAAGAAATTGGCGAGGACGCCTGCGTGTTGCCAATCGGGCGCAAGGCCATGGAACACTTTGCTTATCTGAACGGCATGGAAGTGTTGCCATTGGGCGTTGCAAAGGCCGAGAGCGTGACGATGGAAGATTGCCGCGGAATGGCGGCCGAACTTGTGGCGCGCTTTGATGCGGGCGAAATCGACCGAATTGATCTGGCGTACACGCACTTTGCATCCGTACTTACGCAGCAGGCCTGCGTCATCCGGCTGCTGCCGGTGCGCGAGACGCGTGAAGAAAATCGCGCGGCGCGACAAATGCTGTTTGAACCTGCACCGGAGGAATTGCTCAGGCGCGCGATTCCAGATTATCTGGCGGGCATGATTTACGCTGCCGTGTGCGATTCCGTGGCCAGCGAACAGGCTGCGCGCCGCGTAGCAATGGATGCGGCCACTAAGAATGCGGGCGAGATGATCGAACAGCTGAACTTGCGCTACAACCGTGCGCGTCAGGCTTCGATTACGCAGGAGCTTACTGAAATCATCGCGGGCTCCGAGGGCGAAAATGAGGAGAACTGATTATGGCAGAGAAAAATACCGGTCGGGTCGTACAGGTCATCGGCCCCGTACTTGATATTCGCTTTGAAAGCGGCCAGCTTCCCAACCTGTTAAATGCGATTGAGATTGATAACGACGGCGCAAAGATCACCGCCGAGGTCGCGCAGCATATCGGCGACAACGTGGTGCGTTGCATCGCCATGAATTCCACGGACGGCTTGCGCCGCGGCGTGGCGGCGGTAGATATGGGCGAGCCGATCTCGGTGCCCGTGGGCGAGGAAACGCTGGGCAGAATGTTCAACCTGCTGGGCGATCCTATTGACAATAAGCCCGCACCCGAAACCGCGCAGCGTTGGCCGATTCACCGGCCCGCGCCCGCTTATGACGAGCAGCAGGGCGCAACGGAAATATTGGAAACGGGCATCAAGGTCGTCGATTTGATCGCGCCCTATGCC
>CAKUDW010000322.1 GCA_934645275.1 uncultured Clostridia bacterium | reverse complement strand
GGCATGCAGAACGTCACGCTGCGCATCTGGTGGGAAAGCGCCGAATATCGCTGGTATATGCGCCACCTGGACGGCGGCATGTATGAATATGAAATGGAAATCCCGGAGAAGCCCGGCCTGTTGTGGTACTATTTCATGGCCGTGGACGAGGCTGGACAGACCTGGTACCTGGGCAACGCGGCGGATAACCGCGGCGGCGAGGGCTGCTGCCACCGCTACGAGCCCGCATCCTTTCAGCTGACGGTATACGAGCCCGCGTTCGATACGCCCGCATGGATGCGCGAGGGGCTGATGATGCAGATCATGGTGGATCGCTTTTGCAATGCGGGCGGCCTCGACCGCGAAAAGCTGCCGGCGGGGGCGTATTATCACGCCCGCTGGGACGATGATCCCGCGCTGGTCATCAACGATAAGCGCGGCAACTGCACCGCTAACGATTTCTTTGGCGGCAACCTGAACGGCATACGGGAGAAGCTGCCATATATCCGTTCGCTGGGTGTGACGGCGCTGTACCTGAATCCCATTTTTCGCGCCGAGAGCAACCACAAATACGATACCGGCGATTACATGCAGATCGATCCGTCCTTTGGCACGGAGGAAGACTTCCGCGCGCTGTGCGCCGAGGCGAAAAAAGTGGGCATGCGCATCGTGCTCGACGGCGTGTTTTCCCACACCGGCGCGGACAGCCGCTATTTCGACCGCTACGGCAGCTATGGCGGCCACGGCGCGTATTGCGATCCGGAAAGTCCGTACCGCAGCTGGTACAGCTTTGAAAAGTGGCCGGACGAGTACGACAGCTGGTGGGGGTTCAAAACCCTGCCCAACGTGCGCGAGGAGGATCCGTCCTATCGCAAGTTCATCATTTCCGGCAAGGACAGCGTGCTCGCGCACTGGATGCGCGCAGGTGCCGGCGGCTGGCGGCTGGACGTGGCCGATGAACTGCCGATGGACTTCATCCGTGAGCTGCGCCGCCGCGAAAAGGAGCTTGACCCCGAGGCCGCGCTGATCGGCGAGGTGTGGGAGGACCCGAGCAACAAGGTGGCCTACGGCGAAACGCGCTGCTACTGTGCGGGCGATACGCTGGACGCGACCATGAACTATCCGCTGCGCGACGCGGTGCTGCTGTTCATGCTGGGGCGCATCAACGCCATGGAATTCGTGCGACGCGTGCAGAGCATGCGTGAAAATCAGCCGCGCGCCTTCTTCTATGCGCAGATGAACCTGCTGGGCAGCCACGATAAGCCGCGCGCGCTGACGGTGCTGGCGGATGTGGGCAATATGGAGCCGGAGCGCAAGTACCGCTATCCCATCGAACTGGGCGCGGACGACTATGCGCGGGGCTGCCGGCGGCTGATTGCCGCGTGGAACCTGATCTGCGCGTTGCCCGGCATGCCCTGCCTGTACTATGGCGACGAGGCCGGACTCTATGGCATGTCTGATCCCTATTGCAGGGGAACCTATCCCTGGGGACGCGAGGACGCGGCGCTGCTCGACGCTTTCCGCGCAGCCGCGCTCTGGCGCATGGGTTCCGTTGCGCTGAAGACGGGCGATATGCGGCTCACCGCTGCGGGTGAAGATGTGGTAATCGTAGAACGCTTCATCCATGGCGAAGCGGACGTCTTTGGGGCGCCTGCCAGGGATGAGATGCGCGCCGTGGCCGTGAATCGCGCGGACGGTAGCCGCTGGATTGACTTCGATGGCAAAACGCTGGAAGTGCCGGCCGAGAGTGCGCTTCGACTGGATTGAACGGTGATAGCGCGTCAGAAATCTGTTTTTTTGACGCGCTATGATGGCAACCGGGTAAATGCACAGGATGAAGAATTGCCGGCGTCTCTTACAGAGAGACGCCGGCAATTCTTATGTGTGATGCTCACCTGTTAGCAAACGACCTTGTTACAAATGAAAAAATTGCCCGTTTTTTAGCGCGGTTTTTTAATGCAGAATTGACATAACCACTGATTTGTGT
>CAKUDW010000321.1 GCA_934645275.1 uncultured Clostridia bacterium | reverse complement strand
CCACATCCGCAGCCTCGTACACCTCGTCCAACAAATTGCCCGCAACGCAGCGAATTTTACCTTCATAACCGTTGATGCGCACGTTCTCAGCCGCCACACGCACGGCCACGCGGTCAATGTCGATGGCCAGCGCATCCTGTGCGCCCATGTGCATCGCGGCAATGGCCAGAATGCCGGTGCCGGTACCCACGTCGATCACGCGCATACCCGGTTGTACATACTTTTCGATCAGTTCCACGCACATGCCCGTCGTTTCATGCGTGCCGGTGCCGAACGCCATGCCGGGATCAATTTCAATAATCCGATCCTCTGGCTGCGGGGCATAATCACACCAACCCGGCTTGATGACGATGTGCTGGCCCAGACGAATGGGTTTGAAAGCCTTTTTCCAGTTCTCCGCCCAATCCTCCTCGGCAAAGCTTTGCGTGATCAACTCCAGTTTGCCTGCATCGAAGCCGAGATTCATGCCGCGCAAACGTGCCAGCTCGTCACGAATTAAATGGATACGGTCGGCCAACTTTGCGTCAGCCTCAAAATAGCCCGTCACCTTCACATCGTCGCCAATGCGGCGGGCAATCTCCTCGTCAATAATGTCCCACTGCCCCTCGGGACGCTGCTCCAGTGCCACATCGTTCTTATCCTCAATCATCGTGCCGTCGCTTCCGACACGCATCAACAGTTCGGAAATCATATCCGCCCCCGCGGTGGTGGTCAATATGGTAACGCCCATCCAATCCATTAAACATACCGCCTTTCCAGACTATCATTATACCCGAGCCGCGTGCGAATTGCAAGCATGACAGATACACAAAAGCGCTGGCAGTAAAATTACTGTCAGCGCTTCATAAAAATCAGCTGAAAGCGTCCTTCACGCGATCAAAGAAGCTCTTTTTCTTTTCATACTGGCTGCCCGATACCGTGCCGTCGAACTGGCGCAGGATTTCCTTCTGCTTCTCAGTCAGCTTCTTCGGGATTTCCACCACAGCCGTGACATACAGATCACCCTTGCCGTTGCCGCGCAGGTGGTTCACGCCCTCGCCTCGGATACAGAACATCTGGCCGGGCTGCGTGCCCTCTGGGAAGCGATACTTCACCGGCTTGCGCAGCGTAGGCACATCCAGTTCCGCGCCCAGCGCCGCCTGTGTGAAGGTGATCGGCATTTCGATGTAAAGATTATCGCCGTCGCGACGGAACAGCTTATGCTTTTTCACGCTGACAACGATGAGCAAATCACCCGGTTCGCCGCCGCGCTCGCCCAGGCAGCCCTGACCACGAATGGTAAGTACCTGTCCGTCTGCGATGCCGGCCGGGATTTTGACCGTTTTGCGCTTGCTGACGCGCAGCTTGCCGCGCCCGCGGCACTTGGCGCAGGGTTCGTTGATAATCTTGCCCGTACCCCGGCATTTGGTGCAGGTGCGCACGTTCTGGATGCGCCCAAAGGGCGTGTTCTGAGTCACGCGCTCCTGGCCAGTGCCCCCGCAGTTGGGGCAGTTATCCACCTTGCTGCCGGGCTTTGCGCCCGTACCGTGACACTCTGGGCACTCCTCGTCGCGCACAAGATTGATTTCCTTTTCACAGCCAAAGGCCGCTTCATCCAGCGTGATGGTCAGGTCGTAGCGCAGATCATCGCCCGGAACCGGACCGTTTCTGTGCGCGCCACCGCCACCGCCGCCAAAAAAGCTTGAAAAAATATCCTCAAAGCCGCCGCCAAAGCCGCCGAAACCGCTAAAGTCGCTGTAAGCGCCGCTATTACCGCCGAAGCCCTGCGGGCCGTCATGGCCAAACTGGTCGTACTGCGCGCGCTTCTGCGGGTTGGAGAGTACCTGATAGGCTTCGTTGATCTCCTTAAACCGTTCCTCTGCTTCCTTGTCGCCGGGGTTGACATCGGGATGGTTCTTCTTGGCGAGCGCGCGATACGCCTTTTTTATTGTGGCGTCGTCCGCATTTTTATCTACGCCCAGAACCTCATAATAATCTCTCTTTGCCATAGT
>CAKUDW010000320.1 GCA_934645275.1 uncultured Clostridia bacterium | reverse complement strand
GCGCGCGCCAGCATGACCTTCTGCTGTTCGCCACCGCTGAGCTGGTCCACATAGCGATTGCGCATGGCCGTAAGCTCCATCTGCGCAAGCACATCCTCCACAATCTGTCGATCCTCCGCCGTGAACCCCCACTTCATATACGGGCGGCGGCCAAGCAGCACGGTATCGTACACCGTGAGCTGGGTCTGCGGCAGCGTCTGCGCCACAAAGGCGATGCGGCGGGCAATTTCCCGCTGCGGCAGCGCCAGCAGCTCCGTATCGTTCAGGCGCACGCTGCCGGTATCCGCCTGCAAAATTCGGTTCACGCATTTGAGCAGCGTGCTCTTGCCCGCGCCGTTGTTGCCCAGCAGCGCTACGCAGCGCCCCGGCTCGGCATCAAAGGAAACATCCCGCAAAATCGGGTTCCCGCCACGGTAGTGAAAATTCAGTTTTCTTACGCTCAGCATGTCTTTTTATTTTCCTTAAACAGAAGATATAGAAACAACGGTCCGCCAAGGAACGATGTAATTGCACCGATGGGCAACACAATTGGGCTGACAACCGTGCGCGAGAGCAGATCGCCCAGCAACAGCAGCGTCGCACCCGCAAGCATGGAACCCGGAATCAAATACGCATGATTGCTACCCACTACCTGCCGCACGATATGCGGCGCGACCAGGCCGATAAAGCTGATTAACCCGATGTAGGACACGACAGTAGACGCTGTCAGGCAGCAGAGAATCATATTCACCATGGTCAGCCGGCGCACATTCACGCCCACGCTGACCGCAGTCTCCGAGCCGCCCAGCAGCGCGTTATAATCCCAACGATGCAGCATAAAATATGCCCCCGTGAGCGCGACCACTGCAGTCATCACGCGAATATCGGCCCAATTCGGGCTGCCAAGATCGCCGAATGTCCAGAACACCAACGACGTCAGCTGCACCTCGTCGGCAAAATACTGAATCAGCGTCGTTGCACCCGTCAACATGGAGCTGATCGCCACACCTGCCAGCACGATGCCCTCCGGCGAAATCTGTTTCAGCCGCGCCAAGGCCAGAATAATCAGCGCCACGCCCATGCTACCCGCAAACGCCAACAGCGGAATCAGCGCCCCTGACAGGGCACTCCCGCCCAGATTCAGAACGATAATGGCAAACGCCGCGCCAAAGCTTGCGCCTTGAGATACACCCAATGTGGACGCAGAAGCCAATGGATTGCGCAACACTGCCTGGAGCACGCAGCCGGATGCGCCCAGCCCCGCGCCCGCGACGATTGCCGTGCAGATGCGCGGCAGGCGATTAGCGCGCACTACGATATTGACCTTCTTATCCGATGCCGCGCCGAAAATTCCCTTGATCAGCTCGCCGACAGGCGTATTGTAGGAGCCTGCACGCAGCGAAAGCAGCAACGCACGCAAAATCACAGCCAGCAGCGCCGCTAAAAACGCGACGCTGCGTCCGTGGCTGCCACAGGTGTGCAGCCTGCGTTCAGCTGCCGATTCTGATTTGTTCAAACGCATAGCCGGCCTCCGCCAGTTCATCATACACGCGCCTGTCCAGTAGCTTTTCAAATATTTCGTCCGCTTTTGCAGCCGGATCAATGTCTGCAAAGCGCTGCGGATACATCACGCTCGCTGCGTAATACGCATCGGCCAGCGCAGTTTCCAGGTTCGAAGCGCAATGTCGGAATGAGATCTGGGCATATACCCTGCCCTCTGCAACGGCGGTCAGCGCATCGTAGAAATCCGGATTTTTAGCATAATCCTCGTTGATCAGCGGCATGCCGTTGTAATCCAGGAAGATAATGTCCGGATCCCAGGCGAGTACCTGCTCCGGGTCGATGTTGAAGGCGCTGCTCTGGCCAGACACCCCATCCGCCAGATTTCGCGCGTGAATCAGTTCGAAGGGGCCGTAATGCGCCTCGGTACCCTCAAAGCCATGTTGACCCTTGAAGGATACGCCGCCGATGTACACGCTCGGCTTTTCTTCGTCGGGAATATCCGCAGTTCGCGCTTCCAGA
>CAKUDW010000319.1 GCA_934645275.1 uncultured Clostridia bacterium | reverse complement strand
GTTCCGACCGACAAAGTCATCCGGGAACGCGTGCAGCTTGGTGGCAACATGCGCTATAAGGGGCTGATCGTCTGCTGCACGCGCCTGCTGAACTTTGTACCGGTGACAGAACAGCTGCGCAGGCAGTACATTGCAAACGTGGAAATCGACTGCACTCTGCAGCTCGCCTCCAGGCCGGGCAGCACGTTCGTCTCCGCGCTGGAAGCAGGCCGCGCCGCCTATGAGGCGAGAGGGTACGGCGATGAATTCAGGAAGCACCACCAGGGCGGCCCCATCGGCTATGCCGGACGCGATTATCGCGTAGACTTCTCCACGCCCGGCGTCATCGCCGAAAATCAGGCGTTCTGCTGGAACCCGTCCATCACCGGCACAAAGAGCGAGGACACTATGATTTCTACCGCAAGCGGTATCATCCCAGTCAGCCGCCCCGTCATCGCGCCGAAGCTTCAGGTGACCGTCGGCGGGCATACATTCGTGCGCCCGGACATCTGGGAAACCTGCTGAATTTACGCCTGATAATCACAATGGAGGTCGAATACATGAGTAAAAAGGTACGTTTCGGCATTATCGGATGCGGCATGATCGCGCAGTTCCACGCGAAATCGATTCTCGAAATCGAAGGCGCGGAGCTTGCAGCCGCTTTCGACGCCTATGCCCCCGGCGCCGAGCGCTTTGCAGAGCAGTATCATATTAAGGCTTATTACGATCTGGACACCCTGCTGGCCAGTCCGGATATTGACGCCGTCAGTATTTGCACCCCCAGCGGCCTGCACACGGATCAGGCTATTGCCGCCATGAAGGCCGGCAAGCACGTAGTTTGTGAAAAACCGATGAGCCTGACGCTGGCCGAAGCAGACCGGCTGATTGCAGCGGAAAAAGAAACCGGCATGAAGGTTTGCATCATTTCCCAATACCGTTTTGCCGCGGCGACGCAGGAGGTGAAGCGCGCCATCGAAGTCGGCGCATTCGGCCGTATTACGCACGCCAGTCTGTCCATGCGCTATTATCGGACGAACGCTTACTATGAATCCGGCGCATGGCGCGGCACTTGGGCCATGGATGGCGGCGGCGCGCTTATGAATCAGGGAATTCACGGCATCGACGTTTTCCGCTACCTGTTGGGCCCCGTCAAGACCATTAACGGTCTGGCGCGCACGCTGACTCGCGAAAAGAATGGTCAGAAACTTGAAGTAGAGGACGCGGCGGCCGCCGTGCTGGAATTTGAAAACGGCGCGCTGGGCATCATCGAGGGTTCCACGACATGTTATCCCGGCTACCCGCGCCAGATCGTCATCAGCGGCGATCAGGGAAGCGTCGTGCTGGAAGAAAACAGCATCATCAAATGGGACCTGCCGATCCCATGCCGGCTGCCGGTCGGCGGCGCGGTACAGAATTCCGGCTCTTCCAACCCGGCCGCTATCGACAATGCCGGACACGTTCTTCAAATTGGCAACCTCGTGCGTTCAATTCAGAACGGCGAGGAACTGCTTGCCACCGCATACTCCGGCCGCCTCCCGCTGGAGATCATTCTTGGAATTTACGAATCGTCCAAGACCGGGCAAACGGTTGTGCTGGGGTAATTCATACGCCGCTATCGAAAGACCTCATTGGATTTATTAAGTCCAATGAGGTCTTTTCTGTGTATTCATAATTTTTTAGCAGGCTGGCGCCTTACATTTTTCTCTCGGCAGCCGAGACGTATCTGACAACTCGAGCGGCTTTCCGCCGGTTCAAGAAGGGAAAACGAAGGGGGCGCGGAGAGAAATCGAGGTTTCCCGACGCAGAAATAGCAGAAAAGCTGTTGCGATGAAATCGCAGGAGATTTTCAGATGCACCCTGAGGTTTCGGTGTTTAAGCAGTATACACAACATAGCCCGCCGCCCAAGGTATTGAAGTTCTCACAGGGGGAAGGAGAGTGAGATTGTTGGAGAGCCTGCTCAGAATTTTCTGTAAAGAAGGGCTTTTTGTGATAGAATAAACACAGGAGGCGTTATGATATGCCAAG
>CAKUDW010000318.1 GCA_934645275.1 uncultured Clostridia bacterium | reverse complement strand
CAGCAGTTCCGTGCAGTCGGCCAGAACATGACCGTTGCCAATGCTTCGGGCATCAATGTGGATCGCGTGCGTGTGATTGCTATCATGATTTCTACGGTGCTCGCCGCCTGGGGCCAGCTGATCTTTGTGCAGAATTTCGGTGTGTTCCAGACCTACGGTGCGCACGAGCAGGTCGGACTGTATGCTGGTGCGGCCATTCTGGTTGGCGGCGCTTCCATCGTTCGTGCTACAAATGCGCAGGCGATTCTTGGCTGCATTCTGTTCCACACACTGTTCATCGTCGCGCCTGCTGCGGGCAACACGCTCTTTGGCGATGCGGGTATCGGCGAATACTTCCGCGTGTTTATCTCCTATGGCGTTATCGCGCTGTCGCTGGTGCTGCATGGCTTGCGCGCCATGAAGGCCAAGAACCCCGCCAACGCTATTCGGGAAGCGGGCAAATAAGGTTTAAGGCATATCCCGGCGCAAAGTTCATTCTCCATTGTGCCAGCGCATTTGTGCGGTGCCTTACTAAAACTTTGCGGACTCCCTGCGCAATAGCGCGGGGAGTCCTTGAACGTTTAATATACCGGAGGATAAAATGAACGCGAGAGAATTCCTGAAGTTTTTGAAGTTGGCTGAACGGTTGAAGTGCAATACCCGGCATTCCTATACCAGCAGCGGGCGGCACGAAAGCGTGGCCGAGCATAGTTGGCGGCTGGCGCTGATGGCCATGCTCGCACGCGATGAATATCCGCAGCTGGATATGGATAAAGTGATTCGCATGTGCCTGATTCACGATTTGGGTGAAGTTGTGACCGGCGATATTCCAGCCTTTGAAAAGACGCAGGCAGACGTTGCCATTGAAGATCGCGCTGTGGAGCGGGAGGTGGCGGCGTTGTTGCCCGAGCGTGAACGTGCCGAATTTGTGGCGTTGTTTGCAGAAATGAATGCGCTGGAAACGCCAGAGGCCCGCCTCTATAAGGCGTTTGATAAGTTGGAGGCGTTGATTCAGCACAATGAGGCGGATATTGCTACCTGGTTGCCGCTGGAATACGACCTGCAGCAGACCTATGGTACGCCGGAATGCGCTTTTTCAGATTTTACCCGGGAATTGCGTGCCGCCGTACTTGAGGATTCGCTTGATAAAATTAGAGATTCAAAGTGATAAAGTGAAGCCGCTGACCGAGGTCAGCGGCTTTTCTGACGATAGATATCAGCTCAGCTTTGTCCAACTCAGGCTCCAGTCGTACCAGGCAGGTTGATTCTGGCGAAAGCTATCTTCGATTTGTTCCAGTGTTTCCTGAACTGAAGTGTTTTCGCAGGCGAGACGGCGCAGGTAGGGGAGCGCGTCTGGAGACAACTCGTAGCAGATAATGTCCGTATCCAGCTCGTTCAGCGCGCCGCGCTGCCAGGCGGTAAGGTTGTATTGGCTGATGCGCGCGTCCACGTTCGAATAGTTCAACAGTAGCCATGTGGCAATGATGGCGGCGCACAGCGCACTGCGAATGTGTGTGCGGGGGCGTATGGCCTTGATGAGCGCGGCGGCAATCAGCAGCAGTATTGCTAGCATGCCCCACAGCGTCACGGCGCGCAGCGTCGTAAAGCCGTATTCGAGAATGTAGAGCTGCATGCGGCGGGCGGCCGAGACGGTCAGCAATGCCGTCAACAGGGCCAGCAGCGTGCTCAGAACGCGAATCGCTGCGTTGCTCGGATACCGGCAAAGTGCGGGTAGGGCGACCGACATGCTGATGGCGGCTGCGATGACCAATTGGAAAAAGCCGCTGCGGGCGTATTGCGCATAATTGCCTTGAATTACTGCTGCATATGCGCCGCCGAACAGATACTTGCACTGGATATAATCAAATATTGCCAGCAGGACGATCAGCGCTGCAAGCGGCATGACCATGACAGATGTGGGGAGCGTGCGCCGCGCCGCGCTGTCCGCGCTTTGTACGACGGGAGTGATCAGCGCGTGGAGCAGGGCGAACGTCAGCAGCATCAGTACGAGCATTTTCACCAGTCGCCAAATTAGC
>CAKUDW010000317.1 GCA_934645275.1 uncultured Clostridia bacterium | reverse complement strand
GCGCGCCGCGGAATGTTCCGCGGCGCGCATTTTCAAATCTCAAATCACTTACATTTTAGTACACGACAACCTTCGTGCCGCTCGGGCAATTCTGATAAATCCATTTTGCGTCGTCTACGCTCAGGCGCACGCAACCATGCGAGGCCTTGCGACCAAGGTTGTTCACGGAAGAGCGCGTTACAGGTCCGTCCTTCTGACCGTAGAGCACCGAATGGAACATGATGTCGCCCTCGATATAATAAGCGTACTGCGCCCAACAATCGAACTTCTTGAAATAGTGCCATCTCGCGCCGGGGCCGGTGGTGGCCTGATAGGTTCCCTTCGGGGTCGGCGTGGAATTCCGGCCCGTGGAACACTTCATTTCCTTCACCAGCACAGTATACTCGCTGTCGTCATCCAGGCCGTACACATACACGCGCTGCTTGTCCGTAGAAACCTTGATTTCGTAAGGTTTCAGCGCTTTCTTCGCATCGCCTGAGAAAAGTACGCTCAGCGTCTGATAGTCCGCCGTACCGCTCTGCGGCAGCTTGTTGCGCTTCTGGAAAGCCGTAATCGCCTGGCTTGTCTGCCCGCCGAAATGGCCATCCAACGTACCGGAGTAGAATTCAAGGCCGCTCAGCCTGCGCTGTACGCGCACCACATCCTCGCCCTTCGTACCAGATTCCATCTGGCTTGGAATGGCTGGGAAGCTGTCGGCATAGAACGCGTCTAGCAGCATCGGATCAGCAACGCCGTTGACATCAATCGTCGATTCCGTGCCTTCTCCTGCCTGCGCGAGTTCTAACTGCTGCATATACTGTTGCAGCGTTTCCACCGCGAGCTTTGTTCCCGCTCCATAGCTGCCGTCGGTACCGACGTTCGTAAAGCCCAGCTCGCGCAGACGCGTCTGGAGTGTCTTGACGTCGTCGCCGGTCGAGCCTTCAGCCAAAATCGCATGATCGGGCGCCTGAGCACTTTTGGAAAAGAGCAGGTTCAGCGTATCCATATCCGCTTCGCCGGTTTCGGGCAATGCGTTGTAGTGCTGGAAGATGCGCACGGCCCGGGCAGTACCGCTGCCAAAGGTGCCGTCGGGCTGATCCAGCGAACAGCCAAGATTCAGCAGGCGGCACTGCAGGCGAACCACATCGTCGCCACTGTCGTCGATTGCCAGCGCGCGGCGCGCATTGATGCATGTGTCCGAATAAATATAGGCCTGAAGCAGATTATCCGCCACGCCGTCCACAACCGTAACCGGTTGAAGAATTGGCGCGTCCTCCGCCACGTCCATCGGTTCTGCGGTGGGTTCGGGCGTCGGCGTGGGCGTGGGCATCGCAGTCTGCTTTGGCACGAGCGTCAGCTCATGTTCACCCGGTTCAACGGTGGGTACAGCTGTAACCACGGGCGTGGGAGTCGGCGTGGGTACCGGCGTTTCCACCGGACGTGCGTCGATTAAATCCTGTTCCAGCTCGCGCACATACCTCTCCAGCGCCTCGACGGCAGCCTTCGTACCCTCGCCGTAGATGCCGTCGGCCTTGCCACTCAGAAAGCCCATCTCAATTAGCCGCTGCTGAAGCCGCTTCGTGGCGTCGCCGTTCTTGCCAACCTTCAATTCCGGATAAAAAGGCGTAGATACTCGAATAACCGAAACGGCAAAGCGTTCCTGCGCCCAAAGGGGCAAATTGCCCTCTGCGTCAGGCGCAGTATCCTTGTGCGCCGCGATGATTGCCTTATCAATGGCCTTTGCCAGCGCTTCGGAATCGCCGCCGTCGGTAGAAGCCGCGCCAGTCACGACGCTGCCCAGCCAATCCTGCACAGCGCTCCAATCCTCAACCGGATCACCGGTCACTTCAAAGGTAAACTCGCAGCCATAAGTCACGCCGTTCACCGTAATTTCGCAGGCAATATCGTGGGAATCCACGCTGACGCCCTCGTCATAGGTATTTTTATATCGGATTTCGGTCGTGCGCGGCACGTCCTCGGAATCCATCAGCTTCGGCAAGTCTGCCTGCCATTGTTCCTGCGTTTCCGGCTCTGCCACCGTGATAAACACC
>CAKUDW010000316.1 GCA_934645275.1 uncultured Clostridia bacterium | reverse complement strand
CATCAATGATGCCGCTGCCGCACAGACCAACGGGCTTCTGCCCCGCATCGCCGATGATGCTGAAAGTCGGCTCCATGGTGTCGGGATCGATGGTGCAGGCCTCGATTGCGCCATCAGTGGCGCGCATGCCGCAGGAGATATCGCCGCCCTCGAATGCGGGACCGGCGCTGCACGCGCAGGACATCAGGAAATCACGATTACCGAACACGATTTCGCCGTTCGTGCCAAGATCGACGAACAGCGACATTTCATCCGTGTTCCAGATCATGCTCATCAGCGTACCGGCAGTGATATCGCCGCCGACATAGGAACCGATGTTCGGCGCGAGTATGATTTCGGCCTCGGAATTGGCGGGCAGGTGCAAATCGCGTGCGTAGAGCCCTTCCCAGCGGAAGAAGGCGGGCACATAGGGCTCGGTGCGCACCGGGTCGGCGTCCGTGCCCACAAAGAGATGGTTCATGGTGGTGTTTCCCGCCACGGCGATGGAGAAGATGCGGTTTGCCTTCACGTTTGCCTGACGGCACATCAACCCAAGCATGGGATCGAGCGTTTCCTTTATGATCGCATCCTGCAACAGCTTTTTGCCGCCGGGCCGCGATGCTTCGATGATGCGGTTAATTACGTCCGCACCGTAACGGATCTGGCCGTTGCCAGCGGAGGCCTTGGCCTTCAGCTCGCCGGTTTGCAGATCGGCCAGCACGCCGGTTACGGTGGTGGTGCCGATATCAATGGCTGCGCCGAGCATGGGCGTGGTATCATCGGCGGCGGAAACGCTCATCAGGCGGAAGGTATCGCCGCGCAACAGGCCGCAGCAGCGCACAGAAAAGTTATTTTCGCGCAGCACGGCGGGCAGGTATACCATCACACCGTAGGGGATGATGATCTCGTTCACATCGTCCAGTGCCGCTTGAAGCGCGCGCGTCAGACGCTCGTTATCCGGCATGGTATCGCTCAAATCGGGAACATCCATGGTAATAACTTCCGAAACAAAATCGTTGGTAAAGCTGATACCCGCGGCCCGGACGCTTTCCTCAGCGCGAGTAAAGATGGCGATTTCAGCATCGGATTCCAAATCAGCCGTCTTCATACGGGATTTGTAGGCGGAGGCAATGTCCGGCACTTCAATTTCCACATCGCCGGTTACGCGGCTGTTGCAGGCCAGTCGCCAGCCTGCGGCATAGTCCTCGTCGGTAATATGGCGCGTCTTCGGTGATTCCAAACTGCCGGAAACCAGCTTCACGCGGCACTTGCCGCAGCTGCCGTTGCCCGAGCAGGGCGCGTCGATGGCAACGTTCGCCTTGCGCGCAACTTCCAACAGATTTTCATTTTCGGCGGCATATATGGTTTTGTCATCGCCGCCAGTGCAGTGAAAGCAAACCTTAAACATAAAAATTTCGTGCTCCTTAATCGACGAGTACGCTGACGTCGCCGGAAATTCTGGATGTGCAGGCCAGCCGCCATCCCTCTTCATATTCTACATCAGGAATGTAAAATGAGCGTGATGTTTCGAGCGTTCCGCGAAGAATGCGTACACGGCATTTTCCACAGGAAGCAGAACCCGAGCAGGGCGCCCAGATCGGGATCCCTGCTTGTTTGGCAACAGTTAATAGGTTTTCACCGGCATTCGCGGATACGACGATAGGCTCGTCGTCGCGAAAGCAAAATTCAATCAGGTACATTTCTATTACAGCAGTGGTTCCATGCCCAGTACGGGGTGGCCCTTTTCAGTCAGGAAATTCAACAGCTCCTCCGCGTCGGTGGTCACGGTCTCGTCGGCAATCATGTCGGCAAAGTTTTCTACGCCGTAGAGTTCGAACGCCGCCTTGTTCAGCCGTGCGGCTACGTCGTCCTTCAACTCCTTGGGCATCCATACGATGCGTTCAATGCCGCCTTCGGCCTTGGCAAACTTCTTGCTGGCAATAAAGTGACGACCGTGGCCCATGAAGCCGGGCGTCTGCACGCCGCCGCCGGTCATCGAGGCCAACTCGCCGAAGGTCATGCCCGTGGGGGTCATGCCGGCGTATTCACGGTTGCAGATGATGAAGCCGTTGCTCATCGGCT
>CAKUDW010000315.1 GCA_934645275.1 uncultured Clostridia bacterium | reverse complement strand
GGATGACAGCGTGCAGGGCTTCTACTCCAACCCCCTGGGCTACAAGTACTTCATGCACTGCACCATCGCCGAATAATTCCAGTAATCTTCCCTGCCCGGGCCGCCGTACGGCGGTCCGGGTTTTTTATATGAAACCAGAGTTTTGTGGGCCGGCGATTCTCGCAGAGAGACGTCGACAATTCTTATGAGGCGGGAATTAGCAAAACCGGAGTTTTGCGGGTCGGCGGTTCTTGCAGAGCGATGCCGACAATTCTTATGGGGCGGGAATTAGCAAAACCGGAGTTTTGCGGGTCGGCATCGCTCTTCAAGCGCTGCCGACAATTCTTATAATAAGCGGAGGTTCGTCTCGAAAAACTGAGACGGAAACGCCGGTCTCTTTCACGTTTTGGCTACTGCGCGCATAGCATTGCAGGAGTGAAAGGCGGGATGCGGTATGGATTATGCGGTTATCGGCGGCGATGTGCGCTTTGCACACCTGGCAAGCATGCTCCAGGAAAGTGGAAGGCGAGCAAAGGGTTTTCTGCACGGGGGAAGGGATGACCTGGCGGAGCTTGAACGCTATGGCGCTGTTTTAACGAACTGGCCGATGAAGTGGCCGATGTATCAGGGTGATATGCACCCAGAAACGATTCTGGCGCACATTTCACCGGGCAGTATTATGTTGCTCTGTGGACCGGGATTTCCGGAGGAAGCGGCGCGGAGACAGGATTTAAAGTGGGTCAACCTCTGGACGGACGAGCGGCTCCTGCGCGAAAATGCGTGGCTTACGGCAGAGTCTGCGGTCGCTTCGGCCATGCGTAGCCGACCGTTACACATGTGTGGCTTGCGCTGCGGTGTGGTTGGCTATGGGCGGATTGGTCAGGCGCTCACGGATATTCTGTTGAATCTGGGCGGCGAGGTACGCGTCGTTTCTGGCAGTCGGAAAAAGCGCGGTGCGATTGACGGCATTGGCGCAAAGGCGTGGCCGCGTGAACAGGCTGCTGAGGCGCTGGAGGGCTGCGCGCTCGTATTCTCCACGCCACCGTTCCCGGTGCTTGGCGAAGCGGAAATGGTGCGGCTGAAGCCGGGCGCGCTGGTGCTGGATCTGGCGAGTCCACCCTATGGCGTTGATCTAGAAGCGGCTGAAAAGTTAAATTTTGAAGCACGTCGTGAGCCTGGTTTGCCGGGGCGTTACTGCCCGATGAGTGCTGCGCGAGCGCTCTATAACGCCGTATTGAGATGGGAGGAGGACGTGTGAATATGCCTGAACAGAAATTTAACCTCGCTGGTGCGCGCGTCGGCTGTGCGATGACAGGATCGTTTTGTACGTTTAAGCCCGTTTTTGAAGCGTGGCGCGCGTTGAAAGCAGCTGGTGCGGAACTTTTTCCAATCATGTCGTTTAATGCCTGCTCGTTGGACACGCGCTTCTATCCGGCCAAAGAAGCTGTTTCGATATTTGAAGACATTTCAGGTAAAAGTATTATGAATACGATTACTCAGGTTGAGCCTATTGGGCCGAAGAAGTTGCTAGACCTGTTGGTGATCGCACCGTGTACTGGAAATTCTCTGGCAAAACTGGCGAATGGCATCTGCGATACGCCGGTTACATTGGCAATGAAATCGCACCTGCGAAACGAACGACCGGTGCTCATAGCGGTTTCGACAAATGACGCGCTCGCGGCCGCCGCCAAAAACATTGGATGGTTGATGAACATGAAGCATGTTTACTTCGTGCCATTCCGCCAGGACAGCCCGGAGGGTAAGCCTCGTTCCTGCGTCGCACACTTCGAAATGATCCCTGAAAGTGCATCTGAAGCCCTGAAAGGGCGTCAAATACAGCCGTTTGTGACAGGAAAACGGGCATGATGTTAAAGCTATAAAAACTTCCAAAAAGCTATTGACAGAAAAAGGAAGAGTTGCTATAATATAATCTGTTGCCGCGAGAACAGCCGCTGAGGCGGCGAGGAGAAGCGGAAACGGAGCGATCCTTGAAAACGATACAGCGAGAGCGAGAAGAGAGAAGAAGTCAGAATAGAAATGAGTGAAACGCCGGGAAGCAGCGAGGGTACTGAAGCACTTTGGCGAGTGT
>CAKUDW010000314.1 GCA_934645275.1 uncultured Clostridia bacterium | reverse complement strand
GGATTCAACTCGGCCACCCAGCCATCAATGGTATCAGTTGCATGGGTTTCCTTCATGTTCTCCAGCGTCTTATCATAGAGCGCGTCGCGCACCTCGTCCAGCGGAACCGCTCCGCCCTGCACATCGGAAACGTATTTGATGATGTGTACGCCGCTGCCGCTGACCACAGGCGTAAGCGTATAATCGCCGATGTTCTCAAGGGCCACGGCCGCGTCGCGGAAGTTTGCTTCCCAGTTCGTAGAAGCGCCGCTCACATAGTAACCGCGGGTCTTCGTGGGCTCGTTCTTCATGCCCGGATCCTCGCCGTACTCGTCGATCAGCGTTTCAAAATCTTCGCCGTCAGCAAGACGGGCGTAGATTTCATCGGTCTTTTCCTGCACATCACTCAGGCAACCGTCTGCCGCCGCCTTCACTGCGGTTTCCAGCTGGGGCAGCGTTGCCATCACGGCATCGATATCCGCCTGAACTTCTTCGGGCGTACGCTCACCCTCAGTTTCACCGGTCAGGCCGTCCAGCTCATCGTTAAGCGTATCCAGTTGGGTCTGAGCGCTCGTAAGCGCGGACACTGCATCGGAATAGGCGTTCTTCGCATCATCCGAGGGTATCAACAGAATATGCTTCACCGTGCGATAGCCGTCCGGCCGCCAGCAAATGATGGCATCGTCGCCAGTCATAGCGTTTTCAAACGAGCTGCCGTCCACATAGTCCGTCTGATCCTCAGCTACCTGCGCGTCGTAGGCCGCCTGAAGCTCCTCATCGGTCACTTCGGCCACTTCGTCGCGCAGCATCTCCGTCATCCTGTCGTATTTCTTATTGCGCAGCAAGTTTGTGTGAATGGAATCATAGTCCATACCTACTTCATAGAGCATCACTTCAGCGTTGATGCGCTTTTCTTCATCATTCTTGCCCTCGGCAGATTCCAACGCACTGGAGATGTTCTCATCGTATTGCGTCTGCGCGTCGGTTTCAACCTCAGTCAGCTCCGCATCCGTCAGCGCGTTGTTCTCGTCAAACTTCGCAGCGGTAATTTCATACCGTACATGGTTTTCCAGCACGTCCTGCATTAGAGAAGCCACGTCGCTGTCGGTCATTTCATAACCGAAATAGTAGTAATACATGTAGGCAGTCTCATTGTAGGTCGCGCTGAATTCACCCAGCACATCGCCCACGCTCACCTGACTGCCGGTATAGGCCGCAACCAGCTTTTCATTGTCCTTTTTGATTTTCGCAATATCCTCGTCCGCCTGCATCCGGACGTCCACCTCGATCAAATTACAGCCTGCAAGCGCCAGCGCCAGTGCCAGCCCCAGCAGCAGAATTTTCATAAGCTTCTTTGTCATCCGTCTCTCCCTTTCATCCGTCCAGGATAAAATAATCTAATAGTATATTATACACATTTCGGAGGAATTCGCAAGCTGTTTTACCGCTCCAGGGTTAAGACACAAAAAAATTTCAAAGTCACGAACCCCGTCGGCAGGCACACCCTCCAGATTCATGCCAAATGCAAGTTTTACGAAATTAGGCTATTGACAATTTACTGTCCCGCGAGTATAATAAGTTTTGTGCTTGCGGTTGTGGCGGAATAGGCATACGCGCACGTTTGAGGGGCGTGTCCGAGAGGGTACGGGTTCAAGTCCCGTCAACCGCACCATATTAAGCACCAGCTTTTGATACAAAGCTGGTGCTTTTCTTTTACCCCATGGTGGCTCAAATCCCCTTACGCAAGGGTTTCCCCCGGACATTTTCCCGGAAAGGTATCGCAGACCAGTTTCATTCTTTATCATACAAACAGGTGTGGAAAGCAAGAAAGCAAAATTGCTCTCCGCGCCTGTCCTTTTTACTCCACCTCGGTTAAAATGACCTCTTTGAGTTTTGTCAGATTGTATGCTTATGTTTTCTTCAGATGCTAGAACAATTGTAAAAATCCGAATCCGCCTATTGACAAATGCCTGTTTATCGTTATAATGAAACTCATTCTCACAATTTGAGACTAAGTTTCAAATGGAGTGATCCGAATGACGGGCTACCAAACGCAGCAGCGGAATCTGCTGGTTTCCTTCTTTGAATCAC
>CAKUDW010000313.1 GCA_934645275.1 uncultured Clostridia bacterium | reverse complement strand
GCCCGAAAGCAAAGACCAAAAAGTGCATGAATTGTAAGCCTTATTGCCACATCACCACCGGCTTTTCTGGCGCGGGCGCGTTTTCGGATGGCAAACTTTCGCTCAGTTACGAGGTTGGCGGCGATTTCCCGAGTCTTGTGGGCGAGAACCATGCGCAGGAATTGATCGACTACGCGGACAAGATATATCTGGAATTCGGTGCGGATACGAAAATTGAAGGCGTGGCGGACCCGGAGGCCGTAAAAGAAATCCGCCGCCGTGCCATTCAGGCCGGTTTGAAACTGGTGGACTGTCCGATTCGCCACATGGGCACAGAAAAGGCGCAAGCGATCTATTACGCCATTGAGCAGTATCTGCTGGAAAATGGCGTGGAGATTATCTTTGGCTGGGAATGTGTAGATCTGGTGCTTGAGGACGGCGCGTGCCTGGGCGTGCGCATCCGCAAAAGGGATGAGGAACGCGAAATTCGCGCAGAGCGCACAATCATCGCCACCGGCCGCCGCGGCGCGGACTGGCTGGAGCGCATTTGCACCGAACACGGCGTGGCGCACCAACCGGGCACGGTGGACATTGGCGTGCGTGTGGAATGCCGAAACGAGATTATGGAAGAAGTGAATAAGGTACTCTATGAATCCAAGCTCATCGGCTATCCGCGCCCATTCAAAAACAAGGTGCGCACCTTCTGCCAGAACCCAGGCGGTTTTGTGAGTCAGGAGAATTACGACAACAATCTTGCCGTTGTGAACGGACATTCTTATAAGGAACTCAAGTCCAACAACACGAATCTGGCAATACTGTGCTCACACAATTTCTCCGTACCGTTTAATCAGCCGATCGCCTATGCGCAAAAGGTGGGCGAGTTGACGAACATGCTGGCCAACGGCCACATTCTGGTGCAGCGCTTCGGCGATATTCTGGACGGCAAGCGCACTTGGGAAAAGGAACTGGTGCAGTCGAACGTAAAGCCCACGCTGCCAGACGCGGTTGCGGGAGATATCACTGCCGCGATGCCCTATCGCGCCATGACGAATATCATCGCCTTTATTCAGGCGATGGATCAGGTGGTGCCGGGCTTCGCCTCCTACGAAACATTGCTGTATTCGCCGGAACTGAAGTTCTATTCCAACCGTATCAAGATGGACGCGGAGCTGAATACCTCCATTCGCGGCCTGCACTGCCTGGGCGATTCCAGCGGCTGGACGCGCGGATTGATGATGGCCAGCTGCATGGGCGTGGAGATGGGCCGCCGCCTTGCAGAGGCAGAAGATAAATAAAAAAATTATGAATTCCACGGAAATTTATGGAAAGGGCTCGCAATCTGCGCTATAATATATCCAGTATACAAATACTGAATAAAAAGGGGTGTTTTTCAAATGGTTGATATGAACAAATGGCAGCAGATTGCCAGAGAACGCATCCATGACCGGCCTGAAGTTGCAGGTCGCCTGGGCGGCAAGATCTGCATCGTGACGGGCGCGGCGCAGGGCTTTGGCAAGGGCATTGCCGAGGAAATGTACGCCGAGGGTGCGATTGTGGGCATCGCTGACATGAACCTGCCGGGCGCCGAGGCCGTAGCTGCGGCACTGGGCGAGCGTGCGTTTGCCATCGAGGTGAATGTGACGGATGAGGAGTCCGTTGCCCGCATGGTGCAGACCACCGTTGAAAAGTGGGGCGGCCTGGATCTGCTGGTTAGCAACGCAGGCGTAGCCAAGGCCGGCAACCTGATCGAGCTGGAAAAAAAGACCTTTGATTTTGTCACGAACATCAACTACACGGGCTATTTCCTCTGCGCCAAGTATGCCGCAGCCATTATGGAGGCCGAACATGAAGCCGACCCGGAGGCCTACTTTGACATCGTGACCATCAATTCCAAATCAGGTCTCGAGGGCAGCAAGAACAATTACGCCTACGCCGGTTCCAAGTTCGGCGGCATCGGCCTTACGCAGTCGTTCGCGTTGGAACTGTGCCCCTACAACATCAAGGTCAACGCCATCTGCCCCGGCAACTATCTGGATGGTCCGCTGTGGTCGGATCCGGAGCGCGGCCTGTTTGTGCAGTACCTGCATGCAG
>CAKUDW010000312.1 GCA_934645275.1 uncultured Clostridia bacterium | reverse complement strand
CGCGACCATAATCTGGCATGGCTGTGGATACTGCTGGCATGCCTGTTGCTGGCGGCGCTGATCGCGCTGGCGGTTCTGTGGCTGAAGAGGCGCGTGGAGGCCAGCGATCCGCTGAAACTGGCGGCTCGAGCGGGCAGCACGGGCGCGGCATGTCTGCTGCTTTACCGCGCGATACTGACGCTTTTGAGCTGTTACGGACTCGCGCCGCGCGGCGGCGAAACGCCGCAAGCCTTTGCGGCGCGCGCAGTGCAAACCGTTCCCAACGCGGATTACGAGGCCTTTGCGGCAGCGGTGGCACGCATGCGCTATTCGGGCGGGGATGCGCCTGCGAGCGCGCTCGCAGCCGGACGCAGGGCGTATCTTTCCTTCCTGAACGGCATGAAACGGGGCGAAAAGCTGCGTTACGAGCTGCGCCGCGCGCTTTCTGGAAATGGCGATATGGAAAATATACCGTAATGATTATCGCCATGGGAAAGGTCTGCGGAAAATGTAAACAGGTATTTGTCAAAACCTGGCAATCTGTGCTATACTGATAATGGCGTAGATTCTGTGCACATGGAGGATCGAAATGTTTGATTTTTTAAAGAAGTTTCTGGCCAGTACCAATGAAGGCGAGCTCAGAAAAATTCAAAAGACGGTCAACCGCATTAACCAGCTTGAGCCGGACATGCAGAAACTGACCGACGAACAGATGCGTGAAAAGTTGCAGGAGCTGCGCCGCCGCGCGCAGTCCGGTACGGATTTGGACGAACTGCTGCCTGAAACCTACGCGCTCTCGCGCGAAGCCGCAGTGCGCGTGCTCGGCCAGCGCCCGTTCGATGTGCAGCTGATCGGCGCAATCGTGCTGCATCAGGGCCGCATCGCCGAGATGAAAACCGGCGAGGGCAAAACGCTGACGGCTACGCTGCCCGCCATACTGAACGCACTTCCGGGCAAGGGTGTACACATCGTTACCGTAAACGATTATCTGGCCCGCTTTCAGAGCGAATGGATGGGCAAGGTATATCGCTTCCTGGGCCTGAGCGTCGGCCTGATCGTGCATGATTTGGACGCCCATGAGCGCCAGATCGCCTATAACGCCGATATTACCTACGGCACCAACAATGAATTTGGCTTCGACTACCTGCGCGACAATATGGTGACCTACAAGGAAAACCTGGTGCAGCGCGAGCTGAACTTCGCCATCGTGGACGAGGTAGACTCCATCCTGATCGACGAGGCGCGCACTCCGCTGATCATCTCTGGCCGCGGCGAAAAGAGTACGGAGATGTATTCCTTTGCCAACCAGTTTGTCGCCCGCGGCCTGCGCGAGTGCATTCAGGACAAGGAAGGCAATGTCACCCAGCCCGGCGACTACATCAAAGACGATAAGGACAAGACCATTTCGCTTACCGAGGACGGCGTGCGCAAGGCCGAGGCCTTTTTCCAGGTGGAAAACCTGACTGATCCCGAAAATCAGGAGCTCTACCATCACATCCTCGGCGCACTGCGCGCCCACAAGATGATGAAGCGCGACGTGGATTACGTCGTCAAGGATGGCCAGGTGGTCATCGTGGACGAATTCACCGGCCGCCTGATGGTCGGTCGCCGCTATTCGGACGGCCTGCATCAGGCCATCGAGGCCAAGGAGGGCGTGAAGGTGGAGCGCGAAAACAAGACGCTGGCCACCATCACCTTCCAGAATTATTTCCGCATGTACCATAAGCTCTCCGGTATGACCGGTACGGCCAAGACCGAGGAGGAGGAGTTCAACGGCATCTACAAGTTGGACATCGTGCAGATTCCCACAAATCGCCCGATGATCCGCGAGGATAAGAACGACGCCGTGTTCATTACCCAGAAGGCGAAGTACAGCGCCGTAGTGGATGAAATTGAAAAGCGCCACGCCACCGGTCAGCCCGTGCTGGTGGGCACGGTTTCCGTGGAAAAGAGCGAAATGCTGGGGCGCATGCTTGAACTGCGCGGCATACCGCATGTGGTGCTGAACGCGAAGTTCCATGAAAAGGAAGCAGAAATTGTGGCCCAAGCCGGTAAAGTGGGCGCGG
Source organism: uncultured Clostridia bacterium (assembly GCA_934645275.1). The sequence continues at coordinate 44 of CAKUDW010000312.1, read as the reverse complement.
TTACCATCGCTACCAACATGGCTGGCCGCGGTACGGATATTTTG
>CAKUDW010000311.1 GCA_934645275.1 uncultured Clostridia bacterium | reverse complement strand
ACCCCGCTGTGCCGCTGCGCGGCGCACAAAGCCTGTGTGCCAACGCCTGGCCCGCCTTTGCCACCGACACCGCCCCGCTGGCGGCTGCCGTGCTGCTGTGTGCGGATGCGCCCAGCGAAATTTACGACGCTCTGTTTGCCCGCCGCTTTGCCTGCGCCGAAGCGCTACTATATTGCACCGCTGAAGGCCGGCGCGCCATTTCCGCACTGCGATGACGCAGAGAAGGCCATATCGAATCTGAGTTTTTCATTGAGCTTTACAGGGATTGGCGGCGAAAGCGATTCGCCCGCGGCCTACCAGCTGTTTTTCGTTGATCAGCGGCAGCACCGCGCCAGCGAAAACGCGCGCGTGGAGATTGCACCGGGACAGACAGTGAGCTGCCATTTCTTGCTGGACGCGCGCATGTCGTCGGAAACGCTGTGCTATCTTGCAATTCAGGAGGCAGACGGCGCGGACGATGCCCTGCAGCAACTGTTGCCGTTTGTAATCAGGATGACTTTTACGACAGATTTTGGTTTCTGAGCCATAAGAAACAGGTAGGGAGAAGAGAGAATTATGAACGAGTACATATGTGCCGCCTGTGGGAAACGGATGAATTTGGACGAATCGCCCGCATTCTGTCCGTTTTGCGGCAGACCGTATGGGCAGGTTGCGCCTCAGAGCTTTGTGTCTCCGGTAAACACGACGAGAATTGTGATTGGTTCCGACAGTGAGCGCACAATTCAGGAAAAGTACTGGCACAGCGCGCAGGAAATACTGCAAGCATGCACTACCTGCATGATAAACGCCATTCCACAGCCAATGCTGAGCCGGACAGAAGACTTTGGCGACGATGAAGCGTTTCTGCGCGACCTGCGCAAGGGCCGGTCAAACCGAGCGTTCAGGGACAGATGCGATGCACGACTTCAGGAATTGCAGGATGCCTTTGCTTCCGGTGAGATGCCGGAAAAAACGCGCATACTGAATCCGCTGAATGTGCGCGCCGAGGCAGTCCGCATTCGGGAAACGGGCATTTCACTTGCCCGCGCCATGGGTGCACCTCATCCGGAAGCACTTGCGCCGATGCTGCGCTATGAGCCCGTGGCGGTTGATGAAAAGCCGGTGGAACAGCGTAAAATTCCTGCAGAATGGATGGCGCTGATGGCTGCTGTATCGAATGCGCGGACGCAGGTATATACCCTCGTTGAGGAGGAAGGCGTTTACGCGGCGCTGGATTTTGCAGATTCGGCCTATGATGGCCGTAGAGGTTCGCCACGGCGGCTGGCCATGAGCCTGCGCAGCGGTATGGAAGAAACATGGGATCCCCTGTTTGGAGGAAACGGCGACGATTTTCTTGAAGCGTTCTGGGCGGGCCTGTTCGCGCTGGCGGAATTTCTGAAACGCGCCGTTTCATGTGACGACCTGCTGGAAGCGCAGGAAGTGGGGCGCGACGCGCTTGAACGGTTCATTGAGGATTGGCACGATGCGCTGGAACGCGCGCTGGACCAAGCGTATCAGGCACAGGAAAAAAGCATGCTGCAGATCGAACAGGAGATGAACCGGATTTACGGTGCGCTTCAGGAAACGGAGACGGAATGATAGAATTGGTGGAGACGGCTGACAGTTCGTTACCAGGCGTTGCAGCTGGATTTGGTGTGACTTTAAAATGGGAAGGGTTACGCACGGCGTAGAAGCATTTATGCTGGAGTTGCTCTGAACCCGGTTGACTGAATCACTTTGTAGCGCTCGGGCTGACTTGTCTGAGAATGCCGGCGCTGCTGAGCTTGCAAATTTGCGGCGGCGGGGTTAGAATGGTTTCAGAAGGCGCAGCGCGCCGCAATAAACGATTGAGGAGATGAAGCGAAAGTGAAGAAGGTTTTTGGTCAGATCGGCCGACTGAAGCGCGAATGCATTGGCGAATACCGCCGGTTGCACGAGCAGGAGGTCTATACGCCGCGCTGGCAGGGTGTGCGGGACATGATTCATGCCTGCAACATGCGCAATTACTCCATCTTTATCGAAGATGACGTCGTGTTCGGCTATTTTGAATACGTGGGTGAGGATTACGATGCGGACATGGCAAAAATGGCCGCAGATCCGACCACGCAGGAGTGGTG
>CAKUDW010000310.1 GCA_934645275.1 uncultured Clostridia bacterium | reverse complement strand
CGCTCTTGCGCACTTCAGACAGACGATGCGTCAGCTTGTGCGCCATCGAAATGGCCAGCGGCATGTATTCCTCGGTCTCATCGCAGGCATAGCCAAACATCATGCCCTGATCACCCGCGCCCTGATCCATGTCCACCACACGGTTCACGCCCTGCGCAATATCAGGTGACTGTTCGTCTAAGCTCACCAGCACGGCGCAGCTGTGGCCGTCAAAGCCATACTTGGCGCGATCATAACCAATCTCGACCACCTTTTTGCGGACGATCTGCTCGATGGGCACGTAAGCATGCGTGCTAATCTCGCCCATAACGAGCACCATGCCCGTCGTGGTGGCGCATTCGCAGGCAACGTGCGCGTCAGGATCCTGCGCCAGAATTGCATCCAATATGGAATCGGAAATCTGGTCGCAGATTTTATCCGGATGACCCTCAGTCACGGATTCAGAAGTGAAAAAGTGTTTCATGAAAAACTACCTCCGTTGATTAAATCAACAAAAAAACTCGCCGCATGGCGAGTTGAAACAAATTATGCCAACCCGCCTCATCTTCCGGCAATCTCTGCCGCGGGAATTGGCACCTTCGTCGATTGCTCGACTGGTTGCTGGGTTTCATCGGGCCCGTCCCTCAACCGCTCTTGATAAGGCTTGCTCTTATGTTGTCATTGTATATTATATGAAGCGGTCATGTATTTGTCAAGCATCTGCGAGCGCTTTCAGAAGACAGAATCAAAAGCTTAACGCTCGCCTTGACTTTTTGGCTTCAATTCGCTAGAATACGGAGTAGACGGAGGTTATTTACATGGCGCTTCCAATGGTACATTTGCTCACGGCCCATGCTTGGGCGCAGGACAAGCCCGAGCTGCTGAACAACCCGGATTATTATCTTGGCGCGATTTCGCCGGACGCAATTCACATTCGCGATGGCAGTGATAAATCCCGTAAAAACATCACGCACATGGGCAACTGGCGTGAAATGCTGCCGAGCGCGATATTGAACTACTGGCAGAACCACAACAGCGCTTTCGATATGGGCTACGGCGTCCACGCACTCACAGACGGTTTGTGGACAGTACGTTTCCACCGCGAACTGACCGGCATGCTCCTGCCTAACGGCAAGCCTGATCCAGAGATTTATTATAACGATACGTTGATTGTCGATTTCAGGCTCTTTCACGAGCACCCATTGACACAGTTTCTAATGGACATGTTGCGCCGTGGAACGGCCCCGGATAAACATCCGCTGCTGAGCGCGCATGAAATCGACGCGTGGAGAACAGACACGCTGGCGTTTTACGAGAGACCCTGTGACCGGCATGCGCCAGTGCGGTTTATTACCTATGATTATGTGCAGTGTTTTTTAGCAGATTGCACTATCTACTTAAATAATGTTTGGGAAAGGATGTTGAACATGAACGAAACTCAGAAATCCATCATGAATCGTCGAAGCACGCGCGGATTTTCGGATGTCGCGCTCACGAAGGACGAAATGCAGCTGCTGGCTGATGCAGCGCTGGCTTCGCCTACGGCCTGCAATTATCAGGATTGGCACTTCATTTTCCTGAGCAACCGATCCATTATGCGTCAGTTCAGCGAAGATTATCGCAGAGAATTACTTGCCAACCTTTCGCCTGAAGCCAGGGCCGCAAATGTGAATTATGATGTGTTTTTCGGCGCGCCGCTGGTGGTGTTTATCACGTTGCCAGAAGCGCCCAGATCTCGCTTTGCAGAAGTGGACGCGGGCATCGCCGTTGAAAATCTGGCGCTCAGTGCACAGGGCATGGGGTTAGGCAGCGTGATTCTCGGCCGCCCTCGCGATGTATTTGACAGTGATGGTGGAAAGGCTTGGCAGCGCAGGCTGGGTTTCCCCGAGGGACACAGATTTGCCATTGCCATTGCCATCGGACATAATACCGTCAGCAAGGATGCGCATCCTATCGGCGAAGGCAAAATCAGCTATATAGATTGATAAGAACACATTTTTTGCCAAAAAGTATTGACAAGCGGTGAAAATTGAGGTATAATTTTATCCGTTGATTGACGCAGCAGTGCATACGCGCGTGCTTTCACGGGTGTGCGGGCGTGGCGGAATTGGCAGACGCG
>CAKUDW010000309.1 GCA_934645275.1 uncultured Clostridia bacterium | reverse complement strand
CGCGAACCCGGCTCAGGTTCCGCAGCGCGCGGTTCAAATGCATGCGCATCAACCGCCGCGCCGCCTTTTCATCCTGCGCGCGCACGGCGTTGCAAATCGCGGTGTGGTCCTTCAGCGTCATCTTAGGCACGCCCTTGATGGCCTGGGTGATCGGGCGCGTGCGCGAAAGCATGCCCGCGCACATATCCAGCATCACATTCAGCGCATCGTTGCCCGCGGCCTGCGCCAAAATTGAATGGAAGCTCTCATCCGCTTCCAGGCCCACGCCGCCCGCGGCAATATCCTGTTCCATATCTTGAAGCGTAGCCTCCAGCGCCTGGAGCTGCTGCTGCGTGCGCCGCCGCGCCGCCAGCGCCGCAACCTCGGTTTCCAGAATCAGACGCACTTCGATCAATTCGCTGCCCAGCTGGCGATTCTGCGCGAGCACCATCGAAAATGGGTCCACTATATTTGACAGCGAAGGCGCCTTGATAAAGGTTCCTTCACCCACGCGCGATTCTACGCAGCCCATCATTTCCATGGATCTGAGCGCTTCGCGAATGGCCGTACGGCTCACACCGTACTCCTCAGCGAGCGCGCGCTCCGGCGGCAGGCGATCTCCCGGCCGCAGCGTACCTGCATGAATCTGTGCAAGCATCTTTGCGGCAATTTCTTCGTAAAGTTTGGGTTTGTTATTTTCCGACGTAAGATCACGCCCTTTTACAGTGCTGCATCTATCTTACCAATTCCACGAAAAACTGCACGTCGTTTTTTATTAAAATCCCGAAAATTTATAGATTTTCAGCCAAAACTCTTGCACATTCACCCCTTGCATGCTATTCTATTGGTATGACCAATATAGGTGTGACCAATTTCAAGTTTATACAAAATACAGGAGGTTATCATCATGGATGCAGAACTGTGTGTAAAAGATTTGGTTGTGCGCGCGCGCGCGGCCCAGAAGGAATTTGAAAAGTCCACTCAGGAACAGGTTGACGCTGCCTGCCGCGCAATCGCCAAGGCGATCTTCGACAACGCAGAGCCGCTCGCCCGCATGGCCGTGGATGAGACCCGCATGGGCGTATATGAGGATAAAGTAAAGAAGAACCAGGGCAAGGCCCGCGTAATTTGGAACGACATGAAGGGCAAGAAGAGCGTCGGCATCATCGACCGCGAGCCGGAAAAGGGCCTCGTCCTGGTCGCCAAGCCGATGGGCGTGGTTGGCGCGGTAACCCCCACCACGAACCCGATCGTCACGCCGATGTGCAACGCAATGTTCGCCCTGAAGGGCCGCAACGCCATCATCATCTGCCCCCATCCGCGCTCCAAGAAGTGCTCCGGCGAAGCCGTTCGCCTGATGAAGGAAGCACTGAAGCCGCTGGACGTTCCGCAGGACATCATCCAAATTATCGAAGAACCCACGGTTGAGCTGTCCGGTCAGGTCATGAAGCAGTGCGACGTATGCATCTCCACCGGCGGCATGGGCATGGTTCGCGCAGCGTATGCATCCGGCAAGCCGGCGTTCGGCGTAGGCGCGGGCAACGTCCAGTGCATGATCGACGAGGATGTGGATCTGGAAAAAGCCATTCCGATGATCATCGAAGGCCGTCGCTTCGACAACGGCATTATCTGCTCCGGCGAGCAGACCGCCATTATGCCGAAGGCCATTTTCGCCAAGGCCGTTGAAATCTTTAAGAAGAACGGCGCGCTGTATATCGACAAGCCCGAAGATGTGCAGAAGCTGCGCGAGGTCGTGTTCCCGAACGGCACGATCGACAAGAACATTGTCGGCCAGAGCGCAAAGGTCGTCGCCGAAAAGTGCGGCTTCGCGCACGGCGATGATCTGAAAGTCATTCTGGTCAAGGCCGGCGCCTACGGCAAGGACGATCTGCTCTCCAAGGAAAAGATGTGCCCCGTAATCGCCACCTACGATTATCTGGCCGATTGGGACGAGTGCATCGCCGCCGCAAACGCGAACCTGAACGTGGAAGGCAAGGGCCATTCCGTGTCCATCCATTCCAACAATGCCGAGCATATCGAAGCTGCGGCGCAGGTACTGCCGGTTTCCCGCTTCCTGGTCAATCAGGTGTGCTCCACCAACAACGGCGGCTCCTTCTTCAACAGCCTGTCCGCCACCACCACGCTGGGCTGCGG
>CAKUDW010000308.1 GCA_934645275.1 uncultured Clostridia bacterium | reverse complement strand
TGAAGAAGGTCTTGATCGTCGACGACGAATATCTCGTGCGTCTCGGTCTTCGCACCAGTTTTCCGTGGGCGCTGCACGGCTTTGAGATTGTGGGCGAGGCGGGCAACGGCGAGGAAGCTCTGCGCATCTTCGACGCGCTCGCACCGGATATACTGCTGACCGATATCCGCATGCCCGTGATGGACGGCATCGAGCTGATTCGCTGCATCAAGGCTCGAAAGCCGGAGCTCTACGTAATCATACTCACCAATTACGATGAATTCTCCTACGCGCAGATGGCCATCCACCTGGGCGCGGCGCAATACATTCTCAAGAGCAATCTGGACGAGCAGACGATACTGAACGCGCTGCGACTGGCGGTAGATCGCATCGAGACCCAGCCCGGACGTCACGACGACGCGCAGCTGGAATACGCCGTTCGACAAACACTGCCGCACCGCGCCCTGCCCGTTCCCGAATTCGGGCCGGAGCTGTACGAGCGGCTCGCGCCGGGCGACTACATGTCCACGGCCTGCCGCTGTGCGCTCGGCTGCCTGACAGATGAAACGCGCGCGGCCTTCTACAAAACCTGCCGCGCCATGCTGGAGAGCGCATGCGCTGCTCCGCTGATCGTCAGCTCCGAGGAAAACGACATGCTGTTGATCGCGCTAATCGGCCGAATGGAAGATGATGCTCAGGCCATGCAGCTGCGCGCCGAGGTACGCGCGGCAATCGTGAACCTGCGCCAGTATTACGAAGTGGAGCTGCGCGCGGGCTTCAGCCGCACATGGCCGCGCGAACGGCTCTCGGCCATGCTCGCTCAGGCCTACGGCGCGCTTGAGCGCTGCTTCTTCAGCGCACAGAACGACTGCGAATGGAGCGAAAGCGCACCCGTGCGTCCATCCCACCTCGTGCGCTATCACCAGCTGGAGGATCTGATTCGCGCGGGCGAATGGGAGCCGTTAAAGGCAGAGCTCAGCCGCGTGTTTGCCGGACTGCGCGACGCGCAGAATCTGGATACGGCAAACTCCTGCTGCATTGAAATGATGAGCATCGCGCGGCAGATTGCCTGCGGCAGCGCGCCGCTCGGCCCGGAATTCCTGCGTCAGAAACAACTGGAAACGTTAAGGCTGCCTGCTTTCGACCACATCAGTGCCATGGAAATCTATATCATGGATATATATCGCAGCATGCTGAACCTGCTCAGCGGCCGCGGGCGGCACTATTCCAGCATCGTCACCGCCGCCATCAATTACATACGCGCACACTATGCGCAGACCATCTCGCTGGGCGATGTGGCCGACAGCATTGAGGTATCCAAGTCCTATCTTTCGCTGCTCTTCAAGCAGGAAACGGGCATCAATTTTTCCAAATACCTGCTGGACTATCGCATTGAACGCGCCCGGCAGCTGCTTGCCCAGCCCACGATACGCATCTATGAAATTGCCGAGCGCGTGGGCTTCATGAATCCGTATTACTTTTCGAAGGTGTTTCGGGAATGCACCGGCATGAGTTGCCGCGAATACCGTGATCGACAGGGCGTGCGCTGAAACGCTCTTCAAAGGCAGCCAGCCCTGCTAGCTTGGTTCCGGGGCGCGTCAAAGCGCGCCGGCCCGCCGGAACCTGTGCCAATTCCGGCCTTTAACAGTTCGGCTCGCATTGACGTGCAAGAGCATTCCAACGCAAGCCGTTTCTGTCATATTTTGCTTTAGTATTGCGCTTTACTGCGCGGCAATCACCACATCGCCGCTGGTAGTTTGGGCCGTGAGCGCGCCGTCCGTACCCGATTGCGGCGTTTCAACCCTGCCGCTGACGGTTTTGACATTGAATGCGCATGCATTGACCACGCTGCCGGTAACGTCGCCGCTGGTGGTATCGATGCGCCATGCGCCGACGCCTGCGCCGCTCAGGCGCACGTCGCCGCTGGTGGTGGACACGTCGGCACTGGCGGCGCGCAGCCCTTCGAGCGTTACATTGCCGCTCACGCTGCTCACCCTGCAGGCCTCGACATCCATGTTGGCGAGCCGTATTTCACCGCTGGTGGTGGAAGCGCTGCAATTTGCGCCCTGTACGTTTTCAAGGTTCACATCGCCGCTGACGGCTGCCGCGGTCAATTCATTCGTGGCGCTCAGGCATGCCACGCCGCCGCTGGTCGCGTTGAGCGTCGCCGTTTCAAAGC
>CAKUDW010000307.1 GCA_934645275.1 uncultured Clostridia bacterium | reverse complement strand
GCAGCTGGATGTTGTTCTGAAGGAAATGAATCACATGGAGGATCAGATCGCCCAGCTGAACGGCAAGGTTGTCGAGGCCAGCCTGCTTCAGACGATCAATGAATTTGTGCGTTGGACGTGGGATGGTTCTGCATCCATGTCGCTTGGCTATGCGGCGCTGCGTGCTGTGGATGATGATCTGAAGGCGGGTAAGCTTACGAAAGAACAGGCGGAACAGCACCGTAAATCGCTGTTGCTCTATGGCGTGACCGGCCATACGGAGGGCACGGTCAGCGGCGCGACCTGCAACTTCGACGATATGACGCTCAAATATGGCAAATTCCTGGTGACCAATCAGCAGATGATTACCGGCGGCACGGGCAATCTGTTTACTTTCCATCGCGAATCCATGCGCTACGCCGTACACTGGGAGAATCAGGCCTATGATGCCATGGAGGATTTCCAGCTCTATGCGCTTTCCGGGTTCATTGCGGCGGCCACGGTGGATCGACTGTCGCTGCTGGCGCGCATTGAGCAGATTCAGGCATGGAATAAGGCGAATCCCCAGAAAATCATATCGGAATATCTGCTTAACGAGACGCTTAAGGAGCTGGACAGCTATATCAAGGCTATGGACACGCTGAAGGCGCAGAAGGTTACGCGGCGTGCGGACAGCGAACGCTATTACTGGACGCCCGGTCACGAAATGCTGCTGACTGTCGCCAAGCAGAAGATACCGCCGCAGGAGCGCAAGAACAAGGGCGTGTGCAACATCGACCGCAACACGCCGAACAAGGGCGTGCTCGGTCTGGTAGAAAAGTATCATTCGAACACGCAGTCGTGGAGAATCGAGCCGTATTTCCCCTTCTGGAAGCAGTTCATCCGCTATGACGAAGGCAACATGCTCACCATCAGCTACGATCAGCTGAACACAATTTATCGCGATTATGCAGGTCAAAAGACGCTCTACGATATCTTCTTCTCGGATAAGGAGGCCAATATGCCCAAAATATCCGGGGCGAACGCCAACTGGTGCTTTGTTGTTGATGCGGACAGCAGCCATCCGCTGACCTATGGCGTACATCAGTTTAAGGCGGATCAGGTGTATGTATACGGCGTGCGCAACAAGAAACCCAGCGCGGCGTTGGATGCTGCCGAGCGCATCATACTCTGCTATTACCATTCCTTCAAATCCGACACGCAGAAGGGCACCGATTACATCAGCATCGGCGTTAAGAAGGTGCCTGAAAACGATGCAATTGAGCCGGAGAATATTCACGTGGACAATGGCGAGACCGAAAAGCCCATCAAGTGGCGCAAAGGTTCGGGCGATCTGAAGGTTCCGTTTGATTCCGTATCCAATGTGAAGCGCTTTGCCGCGCAGATTGACGGCGTGGATGTGCCGGATGTGTGGCTGAGCGTGCAGGACGGCGAAGATGGCAGCTATCTCATCATTGATAAAGCGGCCATGAAGCTGCTGCCCAAGGGCGAACACCAGCTCAAGGCAGGCTTTGAGTGTGTGGATGGCGACGGCGAAACGGTGAAAATCGTGTGTGAACGCAGCTTTACCGTGGCGGACGCCTTGCCCAAAACTGGCGACACCTTCCCGCTTTCGGGCGTTCTGGCCATGATGGGCGCCGCGGCGATCGGCATGCTATGGCTGCTGACATCGCGTTGCCGGTCGCGCAGTCGCGGCTGACGCCGACAGGATTCGGATAAAATAAATGCGACGGTTGTCTCCCGAAAATCGGGCGGCGGCCGCCGCATTTTTGCGCATTGGGGGCACGTTTTTTTAAATTACAATGCGGCTTATGAATTAACAGAAACTAGATGCAAAATCGGGGCTTTTCTTTACCTGCACACGCTATGATAAAAAATATAAAGTGGCGGTATATGGTTTATTTGCAATTTAGTCAAAGATAACCGCATTTTGCGGTTGATTATAGATGCGTATTCGATTCTTTTGATACTGCGGTTGCCTGGCGCGTGCGTGGCCGGGTGCGCGAACGGAGGTTTTTCTGGAATGAACATATTTGACTGCATAAGCCTGCTGGGCAGTCTGGGACTGTTCCTGTACGGTATGCGCGTGATGGGCGACGGCCTGAAAAAGAACAACGGCAGCGCCATGCAGAAGGCGCTCGAACGCGTCACCAACAACAATTTCAAGAGCTTTCTGCTC
>CAKUDW010000306.1 GCA_934645275.1 uncultured Clostridia bacterium | reverse complement strand
CATCTGGGACGCCAGACCGGTAACGGCCAGACAGCCCGCAATGATGCCCGCGATGCCGCAGGCCGCGCCCACGGTAATGCAGCCGCGTCCGCCCGCGTCCAACGCTTCGAGGATGTCCTTCACGCCGAAGCCGCCGCCGATGCCGAAAGTCGCCTTCAGGGCGCTGCCGGAGGTATTCGTCATCTCGCCGCCGGCCTTCTTTTCGCGCGCATACTTGACGACGTTGTTGATAAAGCCGACCACGATTGCCGCGATGATCGCCACCGCCGCAGAGAACTGCATGGTCTTGGTATTGGAACTGACAAGATAGACCAGAATAATCAGCGGAAGCAGCAAATAGGTTTCCTTAATCAACGCCTTAACGCGCGGCAGTTGATCCGCCGGCACTCCACGCAGGCCAAGCTTTTTGGCCTCGAGATGCACGGCAATGAAGATGCCCAGGAAATACAGCAAAGCGGGCAGAATCGCGCGCACGATGATATTGGAATAGGGCACGCCCACATATTCCGCCATCAGGAACGCCGCAGCGCCCATGACCGGCGGCATGATTTGGCCGCCCGTCGAGGCTGCGGCCTCGACCGCACCCGCGAATTCAGGCCTGTAACCGAGACGTTTCATCATTGGAATGGTAACGGAGCCGGAGCCGACGGTATTGGCCACAGAAGAACCAGATACCATGCCCTCAAAGGCGCTCGCGACCACGGCCACCTTCGCCGGACCGCCCGCAAAGCGACCGCACAGGCCGTTCGCCATGCTCACAAAGAAATCTGCAATGCCCGTGCGCTCAAGGAACGCGCCGAAAATAATAAAAATCACAATGTACTTCGAGCACACGTTGACCGGCGTGGACAAAATGCCACTATCGCCGTAGAACAGCTTGTAGACGATCAGCGCAATGCCACCCTTGCTCCACAGCGTAACAATGGTATAGACGACGAAGAAACCCGCCACGCAGAGAATTGGAATGCCCACGCTGCGGCGGCAGAGCTCGGCCAGCACCAATATACCAACCACACCGACAACAATGTAAGTCGTGTCTCTGGCGATGCGCATGTTCAGCTTTACCACGGTTTCCGCAGAAAAGGTGTAAAAGAAAAATGCGCCCGCGCCCAGAACCATCAGCACAATATCATACCAGGGCATGTGGTTGACCTTCATCATGCCCTTTTTCACGGGATAATTCAGAAAGCCAATGATGATGATCGCGCCCAGGAACGAGCTCAGGCGAACCTGCTCCATAAAGTTGGCAAAGAGCGTGGTGTACAGGCAGAACAGTGAAAACAGTATCGCGACGCCTTGCACAATCAGCTTGGGCCTGCCCTCCCATATGCGTACGTTCGATTCACGGTCATACTTGCGCATGATTGCTTCAACATCTGCGGCCGTGCCGATCTCAATGTCGTCTGTCGCCGGATTTACACGGATCCCGTCCTTTTCAGAACTCATATGCTCCCCTCCTATTTTAATGATAATCGTTTTGGACGCAACAGGGGATCAAGACAGATGTATGTCTTGATCCCCTGTTTTTATGAATTTACCGTTCTAGCGCTGATCTTAGCACCTGGAAAGCGCTTTGAACCCGCTAAGTTGATTTTTGCTCCGTTCCGGAGCTTCCGTCTCAGGCCTTTGCAGCCTTCTTGTGGTGCAGCAGCTGAATCAGTACTACCACAGCCACCAGGCCCACGCCGACGAGGTCGGTCACCGTGCCGGGAATGATCATGCCGACGCCGCCCGCAATGGTGAGCACGCGCTCGAGAATGTTCATATCCTTGAGCAAGTAGCCGCTCAGACCGGCCGCCACGGAAATCATGCCGATGGTCGCGGTCAGCGTAATAATCACCACGTCATACCACAGCACATCGCCCACGAACAGGATCATCGGACTGTAAGCGAACACGAACGGAATGATGAACGCGGCAATGGCGAGGCGCGTGGCCGTAACGCCGGTCTTCATCGGATTGCCCTTGGCGATCGCGGAGCCCGCATACGCGGCCAGCGCTACCGGCGGGGTAATGTCCGCCACGATGCCGAAATAGAACACGAAGAAATGCGCCGCGATGGTCGGAATGCCCATCTTAATCAGGATCGGCGCGCAGGTAGAGGCCATGATGCAGTAATTCGCCGTGGTGGGCACGCCCATGCCCAGCACGATGCAGCACAGCATGGTCAGTATCAGCGCCAGCAGCGAGGA
>CAKUDW010000305.1 GCA_934645275.1 uncultured Clostridia bacterium | reverse complement strand
GGCGGCTCGTTGCGCCGCGAGGGCAAAAACCACTGGGTTGCGGAATTTGAATTCGAGCCGATGAAGAAGGTTTTGCCTTGTCCAGGTCGCCATACATTCTTCCTTGGCGGCAGGCTTGAAGGCGGCCCTGCTTTTGCGGGACGCATCGTCGCCGAGGTGAAGGCATAGCGCAAATTTGGACGCAGCCTTTGCTGCGATGCCTGGTACACCGGTGGGCACTTTCAAGGAGAGAAGTACTGAAAGTTCGTCAGTTCATATCCCTGTACGTGCGGAACGTCGAAAATTCTTATAAAGGTAATAATTTGAAGCGCGAACCGTAAGCTTATTTGCCTACGGCTCGCGCTTTATCTACGTTGCGTCGACCAAAAGCGTCTCAAGCGTGCTTGACAAATATTGAGGCAAGCTATATACTGAATCGAGTGTTATGCAACTTTTGATTTACAACTAATGTGCAATTAGATGGGAGTGAAGGACATGAAAATACTTGTGCTGAACGGTTCGCCCAAGCGAGATCAGAGCGATACGATGCACATTACCCGCGCATTTTTAGAGGGCATGCGCGAAACTGCGGCGGTAGAAGTGGAAACTGTTCATGTAATTGATAAGCATGTCGAATATTGCCGGGGCTGTTTTGCCTGCAAGCGCAACGGCGGCCGCTGCGTGCAAGAGGATGATATGGCGGAAATCCTGCAAAAGATACTTGCCGCCGACGTGCTGCTGTTCAGCTTTCCACTCCACTGTTACGGCATGCCCGCGGCGCTGAAGAACCTGGTTGATCGGACGATGCCGTTGTCTGCCATGGCGATGCAGAAGGTGGGCAATCGTTACGAGCATGTAGGTCAGGCCGACTACGCGCATCTGCGCTACATCATGATTTGCGGCTGCGGATTTCCGAACAGCCAACACAATTTTGAACCGGCAGTGGCGCAGTTTAAACTGATGTTTCCTGACAACCATGTGATTATCACCGTACCGGAAAGCCCGATGTTTAACGTACCTGAGGCGGTTTCCGTTACCGAACCGCGGTTGGCGCTCGTGACAAGGGCGGGCAGGGAATATGCGCAATGCAGCGCAATCTGCCCGGCGCTGTTGAGCCAAATTGGTTCGCCGATGATACCGGAGGACATGTACGCGCGAATTGCCAATGGGGAAGCGCCGGCATAAATATGCGTTTTGATGGGAAAAGAGCGAAACAAAGCGTGTTTTAACAATGAAATGGCTTGACATGCAGCGCGGATGTTGATATAATATCTAAGGCTTAAAAAAGCACATGTGCCATAGACAGCGAGTGCAGCAATGCGTAAGACCGGTTTTGGCCGCTCGCCGAGGCGCAACGGATGAGTTTCGCACCGCCCTTGCGTCTTTAGCGCAAGGGCTTTTTTCTGTCCAAAGATTCTGGACGGGAATGTGAGGTGTTTAATAATGTCCAATGCTAAGATTCTGGAATCCAAGAAGGCAGTCGTAGCGAGCATCAAGGAAAAGTTTGAGCGCGCTCAGACCGTGGTTCTGGTGGATTATCGCGGCCTGACTGTCGCGGAAGATACCGAACTGCGCAACCAGCTCCGTCAGGCGGGCGTTGAATACATGGTTCTGAAGAACACGATGATTCATCTGGCCACCAAGGAGATGGGCTTCGACCAGCTGGCGGCACATCTGGAAGGCCCCACGGCCGTGGCTTTCGGCTACGAAGATATGATCGCCCCCGCGAAGATCCTCAGCGACTTCTCCAAGAAGGCGAAGAAGATGACGATCAAGTGCGGTATCTGCGACGGCGCTTACCTCGACGAGGCGGGCGTGCAGGCGCTGGCGAATCTGCCGAGCAAGGAAGTGCTCATTGCCAAGATCATGGGCAGCATGATGAGCTCGGTTTCCAAGTTTGTGTACTGCGTGGAAGCGCTGCGCAAGAAGATGGCTGGCGAAGAATAATTCGCGCCGCCTGAACCTAATTTGATTTAGAATATTAATGGAGGATACTACCATGACGAATGCAGAAATCATCTCCGCAATCGAAGGAATGACGATCCTTGAGCTGGCTGATCTGGTCAAGGAAATGGAAGAAAAGTTTGGCGTGTCTGCCGCGGCTCCGGTCGTTGCGGGCGGTGCTGTTGCTGGTGGCGCTGCTGAAGCTGCCGAGGAAAAGACCGAATTCGACGTTATCCTGAAGGAAGCTGGCGCCAAGAAGCTGAACGTCATCAAGGTCGTTCGCGAAGTGAAGCCGGGCCT
>CAKUDW010000304.1 GCA_934645275.1 uncultured Clostridia bacterium | reverse complement strand
AATCGTAATCTCACCTGCAAGCGCGGTGCAGCCATAGAATGCCTTGTTGCCCAAGGTTTTCAGGCCGTCGGGCAGTACGATCGCCTTGAGTTTTTCGCAGTTTTCAAAGGCACAGGCTCCAATCGTATTCAGGGTAGAGGGCAGATTCACCGTCTCCAGATTTGTGCAGGATTCAAAGGCAGATGCGCCCAACGTGGTGAAGCCCTCGGGCAGAGTCACGGAAACCAGACCCTTGCAACCCCAGAAGCCATTTTCCGCAATAGACTTCAGCGTGCTGGGAAGATTCACGGCGGTGATATCCTTGCAGGAATCAAAAGCGCCCGCACCAATGGCGGTAACACCCTCGGGAATCGTTACTTCACCGCTCAGACCAACGCGCAGTGCAAACACGATCTCCGTATCATTCTTCAGCAGCATACCGTTCTTCATGCTGAACGCGCCGCCTTCGGTCACATTGATTTCAGAGACCGCCGTACAATTGTTCAAAGCGCTGCCCGTCATCGTAGTCAAACTCTTGGGCAGATTCAGCGTAGTCAGCGCAGTGCAGCCGTTAAATGCATTGTTTCCTATTGTAGTTACGCCTTCTGCAATGGTCACGCTCTTCAGAGCAGTACAATTGCCGAACGTATTTGTACTGGGAATGTCGCAGGGAACAGTAACCGTTTCCAAGCTTTTGCAGTTGTTGAACGCATACTGCTTGATGGTGGTCATGGTGCTGGGAAATACTACGCCGGTGATCGCAGTACCAACAAAGGTTCTATCCAGCGTGGTAACGCCTTCGGGAATAGTAATAACGCCCGTAAGCTGGCTCTTGTCGATGACCATGTGGATTTCAGTGCCGTTGTTTTTCAGCAGATAATTTCCGTTGACACTGAAGTATCCGCCCTCGGCAGCCGTCACGTTCCGCAAAATGGCATTGTTGAAGGCATTACTGCCAATCGATGTCATCGACGCGGGAATGGAAAGGCTCTCCAACGTATAGCCCTTAAAGGCAAAATCGCCGATGTTGGTTACGCCTTCCTTCAGCACAACCGACTTGATCTTCGAGGAATATGAACCCCACGGCGGAGTGCTCCAACTCTGCACATCGTTCATCTTGCCGTCTGTACCTGGAACAGCCGTAAATTCCAGCGTGCCATCCAGACGCAGCTTCCAAGTCACGTTGCCCGTTTTGCCGCTGGCAATCGAAGTCTTTGCCACTGTCACGTTGCAGTACGGCGCGGTGATGGCGGAGATTTCCTTCGCGTCCTCGCCCTCGCCGGTCGTCTTGGTCTTGGTGGCGGAGACGACGTGCGTACCCGCCTTGGTGATGGTCACGGTCGCCTTGCCGTCCGCATCGGTCACGGCGCTGGTGGCCGCGCCATCCACGGTGATGGTCGCGCCCTCGCAGGGAACCATGGACATGTTGTAGTTCTCATCGAAGGTCGCGGACTTCAGCGTCAGCTCGAAGCTGGTCTCGTCGTCCGTCTCCACGGTGGTCTTATCGAACGCCGCGTAGGCCTCGGTATCGGGATAGGCGTTGGCATAGATCATGACCTCGAGGCGGTCGCCGTTGGCAACCTTGTCGGTCAGGCTCATGGCCATCGCGCCGTTGAGATAGTAGCCCGTGTTGCTGGTCTCCACGCCCCACAGCTTGGTGATATACAGACCGTAGTTGCCCGTAGCGGTGGCGTAGTCGTCCGCACCGTTGGCGGCATACTGCTCGTGCGCCGCGCGGAGGATATCGTCGATGGTGTACTCCAGCTTGGTATCCAGCGTCACCTTCAGGTTGACCGCGTTCGCCCCGTCCTTATCCTTCAGGAAAGCGCTGGCGCTGCTGAAGGTGACATAGGCCTCGATGGGCGCATGCGGTTCTTCCTGCGCAACGGTGAAGGTATAGGTCTGAGCCTCGCCGTCGTTGGCGTTCATGGACGGCCATTCGGGATCGCCGCACTTCACGGTGATGACCGTGCCGACTTCCACCGGAATTTCAGCGGTGCGCTTGTATTCCGTT
Organism: uncultured Clostridia bacterium; assembly: GCA_934645275.1. The sequence continues at coordinate 270 of CAKUDW010000304.1, read as the reverse complement.
TCGGTTTCGCCCACGTAGGTATGCACCTGATAGTTCTTGTTGGACGCGGTGGGCGTGACAACAACGCCCGTGGTTCCCTCGGGAACGCTGAGCGTGTATTCGTGCGTATCTGCGTCGAAGGTCTTGTCCAGCTTGCCTGCGCTGAACGCGACGGCCTTCACGGTTTTATTGGTGTTGTTGTAGCTGCTGCCCAGATCCTCGCCGAGATCGCAGGTATACATGATGCGAATCTCGTCGCCCGCGGTCAGACTGCCGTCGGCCACGGTGACC
>CAKUDW010000303.1 GCA_934645275.1 uncultured Clostridia bacterium | reverse complement strand
GCGCATGATCGTGGGCAGATTCATGATTACCAGCGTCAGCGAACCCGCCAGTAGCGAAGTCTGCATATCCAGAAACTGGCAGAAGAACAGCATGCCCACCAGGCCGTAGATGATTGACGGTATGCCCGAAAGCGTCTCCGCCGCATATTCGATCATGCCTGCCAGCCGCCGGTTCGAAGCGTATTCCGTCAAATAGATCGCCGCGCCCACGCCCAGCGGCAGTACAATCAGCAGCGTCGCCACCACCACATACAGCGTGTTCAGGATGTCCGGCAATATGCCGATGCGCCCGCTCAGGTAGCTGGGCTTTGTGCTCAACAACTCCCACGAGATGTTCGGCACGCCCTTTATCAGCACATAAGCGATTAAAAACAGCACCAACGCCACCGTCAGCCCCGCGGCCACATGCATCAGCGTCCGCATCAGCCCCAAATAGATTTTCTTTTTCGTCCGCATACGGCTCTTCATTTATTTCAGCCCTCCCGGCTGCGCTTGAGAAAGAAATTCAGCGCCGCGTTAATCAGCATAATGAACAGGAACAGTACCAGCGCGATGGAAAACAGCGCCTGACGCTGTAATCCGCTCGCATAGGACATTTCGCTGGCGACCGCCGTCGTCAGGAAGCGCACGCTCTGAAACAGCGACGGCATGTTGGGCACGTTGCCCGAAACCATCATCACTGCCATGGCCTCGCCAATTGCGCGGCCCACGCCCAGCACCACCGCCGCCGCTACGCCGCTGCGCGCCGCCGGCACCGACACGCGGAACCAGGTTTCCACCGGCGTGGCGCCCAGCGCCAGCGAAGCGTCCTCGTATTCGCGGGGCACAGCCTCCAGTGCCGTAACCGACACCTTAATGATTGATGGCAGTATCATAATGGCCAGCACGATCATCGCCGCCAACAGGCTCGCACCGTCAGCCACGCCAAAGATGCGGCGTATACCAGGCACCAGCACCAGCATGCCCACCAGGCCGTATACCACCGAGGGAATGCCCGCCAGCAGGCTCACCGCACTCTGCATCGCATCGCGTACCCGCGGCGGCGCGGCCTTGGCCAGATACACCGCCGTCAAAAAGCCCACCGGCACGCCGATGAGCATCGCGCCCGCCGTGCCGTAGATACTGGTCAATATGAAGGGCAGTATACCAAATGACGGCTCCGCCGCCGTGGACGCCCACTTTTTGCCGAACAGAAATTCCGTTAAACCAATCTCCCGTATGGCCGGTATGCCCGCCGCCACCAGATAGATCGTAATCAAGAGCACGCAGCCCACGGTAATCAATCCCAGAATCAGAAACACGCCGTGTACCGCCGCTTCAAAGCCGCGCCTTCCGCGCTTCACAGGCTCTCCCTCCTCCCGACGGCAGTTCATATACCGCCCCGGTTTTCAGGAAAATCATATCAAGAGCATGTCAAATCAGGAATCAGGCGAATGTCAAATGTATGTCAGATAAGCAAAAGATGTCAGATAAAATGTCAAGCGCCATGAATCAGCGCGCGCACGGCTTCACAGTCCACGTCAATCTGGCGCTTGAGCGCGTCCAGATCGGAAAAGCGCCGTATTTCGCGCAGGTAGGCCCGCAGCGTCAACCGCAGCGCCCGCCCGTACAGGTCACCGGAAAAGTCGGGAAACCAGGTCTCCACAGTAATTTCCGGCGAATCGTCCGCCGTGGGCCGCGTACCGACGTTCGTAATGCCCGCGTACCGCCGCCCGTCGATTTCCGCCTCGGAAGCATATACGCCCGCCCTCGGCAACGCCTGCTTTGAATCGAGGCTCAAATTCGCCGTAGGAAAGCCGTGGCGGTTCCCCAGCCCGCGTCCACGCGTCACATAGCCGCTTAACACGAGCGGATTGATGATTTCCATAAATGCATCCCTCCCAGACCGCTATTCTACACCAGATTGCACGCGCTCGCAAGTTCAAAAGAATTAAGGCAATCGCACCCCTGAAAAAATGGGTGCGACTGCCTCGCCGTTCGATAGAGGTTCCTCAAGAATTGTTGGCGTCTCTCTGCAAGAGCCGCCGACCCGCAAAACTCTGGCATAGCAGTCGCCGCACTGCCGCGTCCGGCGGCGGCGACCAGCCTAAAGCACCTGTCCCTGCGGAGCAGTGGACAGGCTGCCCACTGCGTTCCTGTGGATCCAGCAGTTGGCAAATCGCCGCTCTTTGAGTGGCGACTGCATCGTGCGCAGCGAAGCTGCCAGCACGGCGCTCTGCGCCGGTTTCGGTGCGTTTTGGCTAATTCCTGTCCTTAACGCAAACCGGGAGCGGCGCGCCTGCGC
>CAKUDW010000302.1 GCA_934645275.1 uncultured Clostridia bacterium | reverse complement strand
ATCGACCTGTCCGTCGGCTCGAATATCGCGCTGACCGGCCTGCTGATGGGCATCCTGATGAAGAATTACCATGTGCCCGTGTTGATTACGGTGCTCGGCTGCATCGTGTTCTCGGGGCTCGTGGGTCTGGCCAACGGCTGGTTGATTTCTTTCCTGAATCTGCCGCCGTTCATCGCCACGCTGGGCACGATGTATATCGTGCGCGGCGGCGCGTACACCGTCACCAATGGTCAGCCCATCTATACCTTCCCCAAGAGCTTTACCGCCATCGCGGGCCGCGTATTCGGCATTCCGCTGTATTCCATCCTGATCATGCTGGCGGTCATACTGGTGGGCTGGTATGTGCTGAAGTACACGCGCATCGGCCGTTTCACCTATGCCGTGGGCGGCAATGAAAACTGCGCGCGGCTCTCCGGCATCAACATCCGCAAAGTGAAGTGCTTCGTGTACATGTTCTCCGGACTGTGCTGCGGCGTGGCGGCGCTGCTGCTCTCCTCGCGTCTGGATTCAGGCCTGCCCACCAATGCCGACGGCCAGGAAATGGACGCCATTGCGGCGGTCGTCATCGGTGGTACCAGCATGTCCGGCGGCGAGGGCTCCATGATCGGCACGCTGATCGGCATACTGATTATCGGCATCATTGCCAACGGCCTGAACCTGCTCGGCGTGGCGCAGGGCCCGCAGAAAATGGTGAAGGGCCTGATTATCGTGGTCGCCGTTATCATCGACGTGATTCGCAGAAAGGCTTCGGAATCGGCAAAATAATACCTGCAGGGTACCTGCGATTTTGCGATGGTTCGGCAGGCGCTTTCGCGCAGTACTTTATGCCTTTGGCGAGGCACAGTGCTGGTACGTCTTTGCTCTGGCTTCGCGTTCTGTGCGAGAACGCGAAGCCGCTCAACCGGCGTGTATTCCGGCGTGAACCAGATTGTCCATAAAGCCTGAGAACGGATTTCAGAAATTCTGAAGTCCGTTCTTGATATGAAGAACTGATTTCGCGGGCTTTCTACAAGAAATTAATCCTGCAATCATTTTGCGGCGCTATAATAAACTATATCCTGAAATGCAGGTGAGATTGTTTTGGAAAAACGCTATTTGGCAAATTATCATGCGCATACGCCGCGCTGTATGCATGCTTTCGGCGCGGAAGGGGAGTATGCGGCGCAGGCCGTGGCAGCGGGTTTTGACACGCTGGGCTTTGCCGACCACAGCGCATGGCCCTACAAATCGGATTTTGTGGCGGATATGCGCATGCGCGTGGAACAGTTGCCGGGCTATGTGGCCGCAGTCAAGGCCGTGCGCGATGAATTTGCTGGAAGAATTAAAATTTATTTGGGGATGGAATGCGAGGGCTTTCCGCAATACTACGATTGGCTGGATGAAATTCGCGATGAATATGGCTTCGATTACTTCATCCTTGGCAATCATTACGATACCAACGATGAGGTGAACCATGGCTATTTCGGCAAGTGTGCCGGTAAGGCCGAAATGTGGCGCTACATGGAAACTACCATCGCCGCTATGGAAAGCGGGCGCTTCATCTATCTCGCGCATCCGGATCTCTGCCTGAACCTGTGGCAGGAGTTCGACGCTGATTGCGAGAAAATCTGCCGCGAGATATGCGCCTGCGCACAGCGACTGGACATGCCTCTGGAATATAATCTGCTGGGACATAGCCGCCAGCTGCGCGCGCGCAGCCGGGGACAGTTGGGCTACTGCACGCCAGAATTCTGGCGCATCGCCGCGGAATACAGGATTAACGCCATCATCGGCGTGGATGCACACCGTCCCGAGGATATGGACTGCGCGAACCAGTATGCAGAGGCCCGCGCCTTTTTGCAGGCATTGAATATTCCGGTGCTCGATCGGCTGGAAAGCGTGGAAAATGGGAAATAAGTCGACTTTCACATTCGGACAGGCAGGAGGCCGCCTCGTTGAGAGGCGGCCTCCTGTCTGTCTAGGTTATGAATCGGCCGAACCGGAGCTATGTGGGCCGAAAGCGCAGATTCTCGCAGCGCGGCGACTGTTGTAAAATGTTGTAAGAAAAACGTCGGCAATCCTTTCAGGTCAATTCAAATCCGAACACGTCGGGCACGGCGCTTGCACCGAAAGTTCTGCGCCCCATGCGCCACATGGCGCGCGCGTGAATCCGATCATGCCAGATAAAGCGCCGCAGCAGCTTGCGCAGCGACCATTCTTCGTCGTAGCTACCGGTGTATGCGGCATTATCCAGGTAAGCGGGCTGAAGTTCCAGCGCCGCAAAGCCGCGTGCCCTGCACGCCTCGATAT
>CAKUDW010000301.1 GCA_934645275.1 uncultured Clostridia bacterium | reverse complement strand
GGCCTTATCTGCTCTGCGCCGTTCATGTCCGGAGCGCTGATGAAGTTAATTGAGACACCAACCTGAATGCGTCCGTTGCGTGTAATCAAATGAAATCCAGAAGGAGGAGGAAGCATTGAATGAAAAAGCGTTGATCAAAAAGTGCCAGCGCGGCGACCGGCAGGCGTTCGACACGTTAATCCGGCTGTACTATGTTTTCGGCTTCCTTCTGAAAACCACTTCGGATAAAGCACTAACAGAAGATTTGACACAGGAAGCTTTTCTGAAGATGATTCGAAGCATTGAAAAATTCGACCCAGGGGGAAGCGCAGGTTTTGGCACATGGCTCATCTCGCTACACCGACCGCACCGCCGTCACAGCAAAATCTCATGATACCATCGTACTCGAACGTTTTGACTGTATTCGTATAGGGAAAGGCCACGTGCTGAATTTTCCGCTTAGCAAAATCGAAGCAACGTACGACGCCTATATTTGCAGGCACGGCATATGGGGCGTTTTTCGGCGGACGAAATCTGCCACGCGCGCTATCTGACGCAACAGCGTTCCTATCAAACTGATTGTCGGTATATTCTTGGCGCAGCGCTTGATTTGAGCGACCGGCTAAATGTCCTATGGAATACGGATGAAGCCGCCGTTCAGCATGCAGCGCCCGGTATCTATGGCTAAATACAGGCTGCCAGCCCTCCACACAATAGTTTAGATTATCATAAGTCCAAGTGCATTTGCTTCCAAACCGATTTCCCCTTTTTATACTAGCCGTTCAACCCTGTAAGCAGGTCGTTTTCAATAGAAATGTCCGCCGTTTTCCGCTTTTCGGCCTGCACGGCATTCCCATCCGAAGCACAACCCAGCTATATTCTGAACAGGTCGGCCATTTTCCATCAGAACGCGGGTCATAACAAAACTCGGCGCATTTACCTGCCCACCGATAAGCGATAAAGCTCCAAATCTCCGCAAAAATAACAGCGCGGCGCGCTTGTGTTCGCGCGCGATATGCGGTAAAATAGAAGCTGAAGTATTATTGCAATATTCCAGGAACCGCATATCGGTTCCCTGCGCATATGTTTTCTCGGAGGTATACAAATGCACTTTAATGCACGCCCGTTTTTGCTCATGCTATTGTTGATTCCGGCTGCCGCTGCGCTCTGCGGCTGCGAAGCCAAAGTCGATGAATCGCTGCTCAGCTCCAAGGCAGATTACAGCATCAACATATCGCTGCCCTACGCCACGGTAACGCCGCCTCCGGCCGAGCAGAGCGAACAGGCCGATGCGTTGGTAATCGATGCGTCCGGCAGCGTGACGGTAAACGATTCGGCCAGCGTATTGCAAAACGACGTTTCCTCCGATGCACTGAACGCCAGTAATTACAAATCTCTGCGCCTGGGCAACACGGGTCTGGCCGTTCAGGCACTGCAAACCCGGCTTCAGGAACTGGGCTACTATACAGCGGGTGTATCCGGCATTTTCGATTCCGAAACCGAAGCAGCCGTAAAGCGTTTCGAGCAAAGTTACGGCACGATGCAGACGGGTGTCGCCACGGCGGACATGCAGTCGCGCCTGTTCGCGGCGGATGCGCTGACCTATGGCAGCGAAGCCTACAATAACGCCGTGGTTTCCCAATATCGGGTACTGACCCGCGGCGATGTAGGTAGCGCTGTGTACGCACTCCAGCAGCGCTTAAAGAATCTGGGCTATCCCATCGGCGAGCTGACCGGTATATTTGACAACGAAACGGCGAATGCCGTCATGCTCTTCTACGAGGCTTATGGTCTGACCGGCAGCGACATTGCTAACGTCGAACTGCAAAAGGAGCTCTACTCCGATTCCGCACGCGGCTACAACGGTGCAAGCAACGCTGCCAGGAGCGTAAACGCCGCGTTTGACGGCTCCGTATCCGCCATCCAGGAGCGGCTGATCCAGCTGGGTTATATGACTGGCGTGGCGGACGGTGATTACGACCGCCGCACTGAAATTGCAATAAAGCTCTTTGAGGAGGCATGCGGCCAGCTGCCCTCCGGCACGTTGAGCAGCGACATGCTCTCCCGTCTAAACTCTGAAAGCGCGCCCGCCTTCCAGCAGATCGGCGATCGCTATGCCAACCTGCTGGAGGGATCAAGTGGCGACGACGTGCTTCAGCTCCAGAACCGGTTGGTAGAACTGGGCTTCGCCACAGGCTCGCCCACCGGCGAATACGGCGAAGCCACCACGTCTTCTCTGCGCATTTTCCAGCACTACAACGGGTTGGAGGAAACCGGCGTGGCGGACAGCTACACGCAAGCGGTACTGTAT
>CAKUDW010000300.1 GCA_934645275.1 uncultured Clostridia bacterium | reverse complement strand
GCCTCACACTCGGCGACAGCGGCGATGGTGTGGCTATGCTGCAAAAGCGCTTGTGTGAACTCGGATATCTGAGCGAATCCGACCTGAATGGCAGCGCCGGCACCTATGGCGAATCAACGCGCAACGCCGTGACGCAGCTTCAGGAAGCGTTGGGCTACACGGCAGCGGACGGCACGGCAAGCGTCGAACTGCAATGCTATCTGTTCGCCGAAAGCGGCCAGAGCTTTGTAGGCGACTAACGGCAAGCCGTGCGTCGAATGATCGCACTTTGCTCAATAAAGCCCGCCTGTTGAAGGAACCGCGAGCGTCGTTCCTTCAATGTTGATTGCTCTTGACGCATTTATTTGTTGCCTTCATGAATAATCTCATACACACCATGCCGCCTATGCGGATGTAACCGGCCGCCGTTTCCATAAGAATCATGGCCGCGCGGTATATGGACCCGGACACTTAAAAAGCAACGCGCCCGAAGCGAAAATCGCTTCGAGCGCTTCATTTACCATGTTGGCTTTACGTTCCAATATGTCTCATACCATCGCTCCGCGCGGCCGCCGGCACAGCCATTGTTCTCTGTTCTCTAAATCGGAAACATGTTTCTCCCGTCTCTACCCCATAAACCACTCAGTGCCACCAAGCCATAAGCTTGTCTGAGTTTCCACTTTACGCGTTGGGATCTCATCGAATTGTAGATGAGGCGCGATTTCCAAAACGATGGAAAACGCGCCCCGCCAATATCTATAATTACTGGCTACAACAATACACCGGCGAATGCCGCATTACTGATTCGGCATCTGCATTCCGCCAGTCAAACCGTCACCCGCCATCATCGTTTCCAGAACATCAATATCAGTAGCAATGTCAAGCGCGTCGTCCTTGAACAGGTTTTCCAACTGCTTTTCATAGGCCTGAATCAGCGTATCCAGCACGCCCTCTATTTTCTTGCGGCTCTCAATGATGCTCTCACTCTGATAGCTCTGATCCTCCAGCATATCGTAACTCTTGAGCAGCTTCAGCGTGGTGGGCAGATAGTAATTCATGAATTTGCGCACGTCGGCCTCGCGCTCGGGGCGCTGAATGACCGCGTGGAAGATATCCGCCGCGAGCATGCCAATGCGGTCGATGCGCGCTGAAACCGCCTCGTCCTCGATCATCACGTTAAGCTGATACAGCTCGTTGAGCGTGCGTTCAAGCTCATCGGCATAATTGCGTTGCTGAGGCTGCGGCTGCGCGGGCTTCGCCGCCGGTTCCGGCTTCGGCTCAGGTTTCGGTTCAGGCTTCGGCGCGGGCCTCTCCGCTTCGGCCCTTTCTTGTTTATCGCGCTTATCGGCAGGCGCGCTCGTCTTCGCCGCTCCAGGGCGCGTAGCCGCAGCCGTACCGTTGCGCAGGGTCTCCAGCAGTTCCGAAGCAACGTCCGCCCAGTTCTTGCCACCCGATTTCCGCTCGGTTTCGGGCGCGGCGACCACCAGGCGGCCCGCTTCCAGATCCAGGTAGGCCTCCGACCCAAAATAGCCCTTCGCAATCATCTGGTTCAAATCACGGCGCACGTCTGCGATGGGGCGCTGATCCACCTTGGTAAACTCGCGCACGGGCACGCGCTCACGCATGCCGATCACACCGCAATACTGATGAAAGCGCTCTACCAGCTTGCTGTCCTTATCCTGCTTGCCAAAGGCAGAAAAACACGCAACTGCCCCAATAATACTCAGCACAGTGCCGAGCGGCCGTATCGCAATCAGCGCAATGCCCGCAATCAACCAGCCCACGCCCTTTTTTGGGGGCTTGGGCGAGTCAAAACGGCCGTTATAGGTCTATGCCATCTCAAGTATCACTCTCCTACTAAGCGATTATAACCCTTGAATGTATAGTTTTCAATCACTTTCATTCCAAAATGCGTGCAACTGACGGTTGAGCGCGCTCATGCTGGTGATTTTGCGCACGCGCCAATGCGCCGGTGCCAGCTCGCGGTACTTTTCCGCCGCGTAACGCTCGTCCAGCAGCAACACCACACCACGATCTGTCTCGCTGCGAATCACGCGTCCGGCTGCCTGAAGTACACGGCGATAGCCCGGATAGGTGTAGGCCGCATCGGTACCGCCCTCAAAGCCGTCGTCGTACAATTCACGCAGCAATTCCGATTCGGGATTCACCATGGGAATGCCGGTAGAAATGATCGCCGCGCCGCTGAGCAGATCGTCCGGCAAATCTACGCCCTCTGAAAATACGCCGCCGAGCACGATGAACGCCAGCATGGATCTCTGCCGTCCCGGCCGAAACGCCGCCAGAAACGCCGCGCGTCTATCTTCCCC
>CAKUDW010000299.1 GCA_934645275.1 uncultured Clostridia bacterium | reverse complement strand
GCGGAGCGTGAACGCTTGGTGGACATGCTGACTTTTCAGGTGAATGAAATTGAAAAGGCGCGCCTGAAGCCGGGCGAAGAGGAAAAGCTGCAGAGCCGAATGCGAATGTTGGAAAATGCCGAAAAGGTACAGGCCAGTATCGAAGGCGCTTATCGGCTCACCTACGCGGGCGAGGGCGGCGGCATGAGCGCGCAGGAATGTCTGCTGCGCGCGGGCGAAGAAATGGACGCCATCGCCAATATCGATCCAAAGTTCGCCAAGATCGCCGAAACACTGCGCGAGCTCTACTATTCGGTAAATGAAGTTGGTGGCGAGCTTCAAACACTGAGCGAGGAAACGAGCTTTGACCCGGAGTTGCTGGATAAGATTTCAAACCGGCTCGACATGATTTCGCGCTTGGAACGCAAGTACGGTCCGTCGCTCGACGAGGTTATTGCCTTTGGAAAAGATGCGCGGGAGCGGCTGGAAGCAGTTCAGAGCGGTGATCAACGCGTGTTGGAGCTCAAGAAGGAGTTGAAGCGACGCGATTCCGCGCTCAGTGCGGCTTGCGAGGCGCTTTCGCAGTCCAGGAAACAGCTCGCAGCGGAACTGGAGAAGGGGCTTTTAGAGCAACTGAAGGATTTGGGCATGGGCAAGACGCGCTTCAGCGTAAGTTTTAAAGTACTCGAAAAAGCCGGCGCAAACGGCATGGATGAAGTGGAATTTCTGATTTCACCCAATCCCGGCGAACCATTGCGCCCACTGGCGGCGATTGCTTCCGGCGGCGAGCTCTCGCGTATCATGTTGGCGCTCAAGGCGCTAGCGCTGGATCGCGGCGGTGTGGATAGCATGGTGTTCGATGAAATCGATACCGGCGTTTCCGGACGCATGGCGCAGGTGGTTGGAGAAAAGATGCGCATGATCGCTCAAAAGAAGCAGGTGCTGTGTGTGACGCATCTGCCGCAAATTGCCGCGCTTGCCGACGCACAGTTTCTGGTAGAGAAGCAAGTGGAGGGCGAACGCACGCGCACAGGTGTACTGCGCCTTGATGAAGAGGGCCGCGTTCGTGAGCTTTCTCGCCTGGTGGGCGGCTCCGCAGACAGCCCGAGTAGTCTGGCACATGCCCGCCATATGCTTGAAGAGGCACATATGCACAAATAATTAAGCGTCAGCCGAAGGAAGTTGCATAATTCCTTCGGCTGCAATATTCCATATCTTCATTGACTTCACATCATTATTTTATCAGATCATAAAACAGGTTCGTTATAATTAATAAAGTCAGGAAGTATATATTTGATGATACAATTGGCGGCGTAGGCCTGCATGGACACATGTGGCCGGTACGGTACCGAAAATTTTTGTGTGCGGGGCGTAAGTATGAAACACAAATCGGGAATATTCAGGCTTGTCAGGCGCTGGCCGGCGGTTTTAGCCCTTGTGCTGGCATTTTGCCTGTTGCTGTGTCAGGCAATCTACATTTCGCGGGGAAGGCAGCGGCAGAGCGAGCAAAATCTTGCGTGCGCGCAGCTCGTGGTTGAACAGGCAAGCCAGCAGTTCAGGCAGGCAATGGTTTCGGTTTTCGATCGCATGTCCATTGCGACGGGCGTGCTGAACCGCGGCGAGGCGGACACGGCGGAGCTGTTATCCTCGTTGAAAAAATCTACGGCCATTCTGGATGCGGCCGTCGTGCGTGACGGTGAAATGCTGCGCCTGCAGGACGGCGCGCTTCAGTCGGAGACTGAGCCGAAAACGGCGAAGCGGTATGCGGCGAGCGCGGGTACGTCCTTTGTGCTTCAGGAGGATGGCACGGTACAACTTCGCTCCATTTTTATGAACGGCGAGTTGGTACTCTGGCCAGATATGGACGCGTTGGGCGCTCGCCTGTGCAGTGCAATTGACGGCGGCTGCGATTTCGTGGTCTACAATTCGGTGACCGGCGATTATCTGCTGAACCGCTCGGAGATTTCCAAGAACTACTATGAATTCCTGATGGCGCTGGATATGCCGGACGGCGTGGACTCGCTCTTCAGAATCAAGAATGCGGTCGCAGCGTTGAACCTGGACGGCAGCGGTACGCTGAACTATATTGCCCAGCATCAATCTGGTATAAATCCGTGGTGTCTGGCGCTGTTTATCCCGGAAACCGCGCTCCCGAGCGCACAGGGCAGCGATATGGTAATGCAAACGCTGGCGGTCGCAATTATTTCAGTACTGCTGTTCGCGATTGCCTGCTGCGCACTCGCCGTGCTGCTGAAACTTCGCAGAAATCAGATTTCAGCCCGCAAATCGTTGACCGCACTTGAAAGCATGGTGGAACAAGCCGCCACAC
>CAKUDW010000298.1 GCA_934645275.1 uncultured Clostridia bacterium | reverse complement strand
GCCCGTGGTACCGCCGCTGTACAGGATCACCGCCGGTTCCTGCGCCCGGCGCGGCACGGTCGGATCGCCGGAAAAGCGCTTGCCATTTTCAATGAATGCGTTCCAGGTAATAAAGTCGCCAGTCTTGGGCAGCTTTGGAATCTTGCGCCCCGCGGTGAGCGCATATCCAAGCTTCATTACGGGCTTGAGCGCATCCTTCACGCTGGCGACGATCAACGTCTTCAGCGCGGGCGTGTTCTTGCGGATGGCCGCAAATTTACCATAGAACTGATCCAGCGTCAGCGCCGCCACAGAGCGAGAATCGTTCAGGTAGAATTCGATTTCACCCTCGGCAGAGAGCGGATGAATCATATTCGCGATCGCGCCGACCTTATTCACAGCGTAAAACATGGAGATGGCCTGCGGCGCGTTCGGCATGGCGATGGTCACGCGGTCGTTTTCCTTCACGCCCGCAGCCCGCAGCGCACGCGCGCAGGCGTCGATATCGGCCATGGCCTTGGTATAACTGGTATGGCCGCCCATGAAATCATAGGCAATCAGGTCCGGATATTCGCGGGCGATCTTCGCCATGGCCTCCACCATGGTACCGTCCGGATAATCCAAATGGGCGGGAATGCCGTTCATGAAGGGCATCCACGGCGTCTTTACCTTGTCAAAGTTCGGGAAAATCATAGCGCTACCTCCTGGTTCGCGGGCTTATCCAGCTCTTCGGGATGTTCGAGTATGTATTTGAAAACTGCAATGGATTTGGCGTAGTAGTAGCCGTCCGCGATGCGCTCGTCGAGCGTCACGCCCACATGCAACATTTCGTGCATCACATAGCTGCCGTCCGGCTGGAACACGGGCTCAACGTGCTTTGCGCCGATGACCACGAACAGCGAATTGGTGCCCCAATTGTTCAGATGATGATAGGCGGCATTCAGCTTGATCGAGCCCAGATTCGAAATGAAGATCGAGGCGTAATTCGGGTCGGTCTTAATCAGGCTGTAAGGCACCTTGCCGAAATAATCCAGCCGACGCAGGATATACACTACCGGACGCAGAATAAAGCGCGGCAGCTTCATGAAGAAATCCATGCCCGCAGTTGAATTGTCCACCTTGTCCTCGCGCCGGCACTCGAAGATTTCCTTCATTATTTCTTCGTGGAAGGAATCGATTGTGGTTTCAGGGCCGAACTTCTTGAAGGCCAGCGCTTCTTCTCCGCGATCAGTGAAGTGCTTTTTCACCACGAAAGCGAGCGAGATGTGGTCGCGGCTATATAGGCGGCTGCCCTGGATAAAATAATTCATCTTCGGACGCAGCGTGAGCGTCTTCACCAGTGCCTGCGCCACACAGTGGAAAATGGTATAGCGATGCGCCTTATCGAGATCCGCGTTCTTCTTTTCCAGGAAGGCGTTCAGCGCAGTCAGATCGATGACCTCCTCAATGAAGGCCTCGTTGTCCGCACGATGCGGATAAAGGTAGGGCACGAAGCCGTGCATCGGATCTGCATCGCGAACAAGCGTTGCGTCAAATCGATCGCCGAGCCGTTTCTTTTTCTTTTCCACTTGATTCAATCCCTTCTAATAGGAAAATGCGCGTTGCCACTGCTGATTATATTATCACAAACGGGCAAAAATATCCATCCATTTTGGGCGAAAAACGGTTCATTTCATGCAATTTTATTTAATTTTTTACGCTTCTTCTACGCTTTTGCGCCGAAAACGGCTTTATTTTGCAGGACACATAATCATGAATTTCATAATCATTCCGGCCATTTTTAGCTTATCTGGTTTTGAAAACCATATTTGGTTTTTCTGCAAATGCGCACATTTTTCGTTAAATTGCATTATTTATTCCCGTTTCCTGCAAAAAATTCATTCCAGGTAGTTGACAGGCCCGCGCCGTCTATGCTAAAATTACCCTAAATTCGTTGACGGAAAAGAGTAGCTGCAACATCCTTCTTCAGAGACGCGCCGGGCGGTGTAAGGCGCGGTTGGACTGTGGCGAAGGCCCTTCCCGAGCTGCGTGCCGAACGAAAACGCCGTTTTTCCAGTAAGTAACGCTGGGTTCGCCCATTACAGCGTCGGACAGCTGAGCTGTTCATGAGGTTTGCAGTGTAAGCTGCAGGCGAAATAAGGTGGTACCGCGAAGCAGCGCTTCGCCCTTATGTTTTTTCATCAGGGCGGGGCGCGCTTTTTTGCATATCCCGCTCCATCCGGATGCACAACCGATGACAACAGGAGGGGATTTCAAATGAAGAATAGGTTTATCCTGCTGGCCATGCTGCTCGTGCTGGCGCTGACGGCATTTTCGGGCATGGCGCTGGGC
>CAKUDW010000297.1 GCA_934645275.1 uncultured Clostridia bacterium | reverse complement strand
ATTTTTGCCGTACCGGGCATCGGGCGTCAGTTCGTTTCCAGCATCACCAACCGCGATTACACCATGATCATGGGTACCACCATTTTCCTGGCTTCGCTGATTGTGGTTCTGAATCTCATTACAGACATCCTGTATAAGGTTGTCGATCCGCGCATTGAGTTTGAATAACAGAGGAGGCGAAAGATATGTTCAACGCAAAGAAGTTTTTCAGCCTCCAGCAGGATCCGGACATGTTCCGCCCGGCTACAGCGCAGGAAAAGGAATACTTTTCCCGCATGCGTCCGTCGTCTACTTTTTTCCGCGATGGCGTGAAGCGCCTGATGAAGAATAAGGTGGCGGCGGTCAGCCTGCTGCTGATTGTTATCATCACGCTGGCATGCATTATCCTGCCATATGTGTGGCCCTATTCCTACGATAAAATGCTGGGTGTTACTCCCGGCAAGCCGGTGGATAGTTCTTACAATAATCTTGCGCCTTTCACTTGGGGCAAGACGGAGCTCAAGCGCATTGAGGCGGGCGAAAAGCTGTTTCCGCATATCTTTGGCACCGACGCGCATGGCCGCGACTATTTCATTCGCGTGGTCTACGGCACACGGATTTCGTTGGCAGTCGGCTTTTTTGCCTCCATCATTGTGTTGATTATCGGCATGACCATTGGCTCCATCGCGGGTTACTGCGGCGGTAAGGTGGATATCATCATCATGCGCATCGTGGACATCATTTATTCGTTGCCGGATACGCTGGTAATTATCCTGCTGGCAGTAGTGCTGGGGCAGGTGCTCAATGTGGAGGGCACGTTCCTCGAAAAGATTGGGTCGAACATCATTTCAATGTTCATCGTGTTCGGTCTGCTCTATTGGGTCAGCATGGCGCGTCTGATTCGCGGTCAGATTCTTTCGCTGCGCGAGCAGGAATACGTGCTGGCGGCGCAGTCTACCGGCGCAAAGGGCGGTTGGATTATCCGCAAGCATCTGTTGCCAAATTGCATTTCTGTGGTCATCATCTCCACGGCGCTGCAAATTCCCAACGCTATCTTCACCGAAAGCTTCCTGTCCTTCCTGGGCTTGGGCGTTAATGCGCCGATGCCCTCGCTGGGTTCGCTGGCTTCCGACGCGCTCAACGGCATGAGTTCCTATCCCTACAGATTGGTGATTCCCGCAGTGGTGATCTGCCTGATCGTGCTTTCGCTGAATCTGTTCGGCGATGGCCTGCGCGATGCGTTCGACCCGAAGCTGAACGCCTGACGAAGGGGGAGGAATGAACAATGGCATTGCTCGAAGTTAAGGACCTGCGGACTTCGTTCTTCACTGACGCCGGCGAAGTGAAGGCTGTGGACGGCGTATCTTTCCAGCTGGATCATGGCAAGGTGCTGGGCATTGTGGGCGAGTCCGGCAGCGGTAAATCGGTCACGGCCTATTCTATTATGCAGATTCTGGCCCCGACCGGTAGGATTATCGGCGGCAGCGTGAAGCTCGACGGCCAGGAACTGGTCGGCGCGGGTGAAAAGGTGATGCATACGGTGCGCGGTAATCGCATCTCCATTATCTTTCAGGATCCGATGACCTCGCTGAATCCTACCTATACCATCGGTCATCAGCTGATGGAAGCCATTTTGCTGCATACGAAGCGCAACCGCACTGAAGCGAAGGCGTGCGCGCTGGAAATGCTGCGGCTGGTGAACGTAAACGAACCGGAAAAGCGACTGCGTCAGTATCCGTTCGAGCTTTCAGGCGGCATGCGCCAGAGAGTGATGATCGCCATGGCGCTGGCCTGCGAACCGGATATTCTGATTGCGGACGAACCGACCACGGCGCTGGATGTGACCATTCAGGCACAGATTCTGGATTTGATGCGCGATTTGCAAAAGCAGTTGGGCATGGCCATCATCATGATCACGCACGATCTGGGCGTTGTGGCGCAGATGTGCGACGAGGTGATCGTAATGTATGCCGGCGGTATTTGCGAACAGGGCACGGCGGATGAGATTTTCTACAATCCGCGCCATGAATACACCAAGGGCTTGATGCGCTCCATACCTACGGCCGCGAACAATGGTCAGCGTCTGGAGCCGATTACCGGCACGCCGATTGATTTGCTGAACATGCCGGCAGGTTGTCCGTTCGCGCCGCGTTGTGATGCGGCGATGAAGATTTGTCTGTCGCAGCGCGCTGAACGCATGGTAATCAATCCCGACCATTTCGCTGCCTGCTGGATGAACGTCAAGCAGGGCATTGAGGACGGCACGATCAGGCCGGAAGGCGGTGAAGAGGATGTCTGATAATAATACGCTGGTTCGGGTCGAAGGCCTGAAGGAAT
>CAKUDW010000296.1 GCA_934645275.1 uncultured Clostridia bacterium | reverse complement strand
ACTGCACGGTAAAAGCGTTCAGCTCCGGATAGTCGATGCCCTCGCAGCTGCCGTCGTTTGCGTTCAGATAGCTTATTCTGCCCTCGCGCACGCTTTCGCTCACCACGGCATAGCCGTGGTTCTGACTGGTGATATAGCAGCGCGCGCCGTCAACTTCCCGCACCGGTTGATTTGCGCCGCGGTGGCCATATTTCATCTTTTCAGTACGCCCACCTGCGGCCAGCGCCGTCATTTGGTGTCCCAGGCAGATGCCAAAAAGCGGTAGTTTGCCCAGCAGCGCCGCGATTTGAGCGATGCAGAACGTATTTTCTTCAGGGTCGCCCGGACCGTTGGAAAGCATCAACCCGTCCGGATGCATTTCAAGTATCGATTCAGCCGTCGTGGTGGCAGGCAGTACGGTTACTTCGCAGCCGCGCTTCTGCAATTCACGAATGATGTTGCGCTTCGCACCGTAGTCCAGCAGCGCCACGCGATGCAGCGTTTCCTGCGCAGCCGGATATACCTGCGGCTGCATGCAGCTGGCTTCTGCTACCGCGTTGCGCACGGCGTAGAAGCGCAGAGCTTCCAGATCGGAAGGTATCTCGTGGCAGATCATCGCGTTGATTACGCCGCGCTCGCGAATTCTGCGCGTGATGGCACGCGTGTCCAGGCCGCAGATGCCGGGCACACCGTGCAACTTCAAAAACGCGTCCAGCGCGCCCTGACTCCTGAAATTTGAAGGCGTTTCGCACCATTCCCGAACCACGTAGCCACGCGCGCGACACGCGCCTTCAAAGTCAGCTTCGATCACGCCGTAATTACCAATCAGCGGGAAAGTTTGCATGATGATTTGCCCGGCATAACTCGGGTCAGTGAGCGTTTCCAAATAGCCCTCCATGCCCGTGGTGAATACCAGTTCGCCGGTGGCTTCGCAGTCTGCGCCGAAACCTTCGCCTTCATATACGGTGCCGTCTGCCAGCACCAGATAAGCCTTTGGCATATTTGCTTCTCCTTGCGCTTTCAGAATAAGTTCATTTCAGCGTCGCATACATTACAGCCTTGATGGTATGCATGCGATTTTCAGCTTCTTCAAATACGATGGAAGCGGGCGATTCAAATACCTCGTCCGTTACTTCCATTTCATCAATGCCATATTTGGCGTGGATTTCACGGCCGATCGTGGTATTTAAATCGTGGAAGGCGGGCAGACAGTGCATGAACACACAATCCGGTCCTGCGGCGCGCATCAGTGCGGCGTTCACCTGATAGGGAGTGAGATCATGAATGCGTTCGGACCACACGGCGTCCGGCTCGCCCATCGAAACCCACACGTCCGTATAGATCGCGTTCGCACCCTGCACGGCCGCAGTCGGGTCGGTGGAGAAGGAAATCGAGCCGCCCGTCTGCGCGGCGATGTTACGGCAGGTTTCGATCAGTGCAGGATCGGGGAAGTACTTTTCAGGCGCGCAGGCCACAAAATTCATGCCCATCTTCGCGCAGCCTACCATCAGGGAATTGCCCATGTTGTAGCGCGCGTCGCCCATGTATACCAGCTTTAAGCCGTGCAGCCCGGCAAAGCGCTCGCGCAGCGTCAGAAAGTCCGCCAGAATTTGCGTGGGATGGAATTCATTGGTCAGGCCGTTCCAAACTGGCACGCCGGCATATTTTGCCAGTGTTTCCACAATCTCCTGGCCATAACCGCGATATTCGATGCCATCGTAGATGCGGCCGAGCACGCGCGCTGTATCGGCGATGGATTCCTTCTTGCCAATCTGCGAACCGCTGGGGTCGAGATAGGTCACGTGCATGCCCAGATCGTGGGCGGCAACCTCGAAGCTGCAGCGCGTGCGCGTGGACGTTTTTTCAAATATCAGCGCGATATTCTTGCCCCTGAGATCGTCATGGGACATACCGAGCTGTTTCTTGAATTTTAATTCCGCCGCCAGATCGAGCAGCGAAGCAATTTCTTCGGAGGTAAAATCTAGGAGCTTTAAAAAGCTTCTGCCCTTCATGGATAATCAACTCCACTTTCTATGTTCAGATTTGCGATTATTATAGTACTGCGGGAAAGAAGTTGCAATAGTATCAGTGAAAAAATATACGTTAAAACTTGAATAAACACCTGAATTTTGTGCATAACATGAATATTTAACACGAAAAATGATTGACAGCGGCACACTCCGGTGATAATATATGCGCAATTCAACCGAAGCGGCTGAAGAAAAAATAAGCAGGAGGGAACCGGATATGAAAAAGACTTTGGTTTGCATGGCGCTGATTTTGGCGCTGCTGTGTGCGACGGCATTGGGCGAAACGCTGAAGATGGGTTCCAGTATCGAT
>CAKUDW010000295.1 GCA_934645275.1 uncultured Clostridia bacterium | reverse complement strand
CTGATCGTCACCACGCCGCAGGAGCTGGTGGGCATGATCGTGGAAAAGGCCGTGCGCATGGCGCAGATGATGAACGTGCCGGTGCTGGGGCTGGTGGAAAACATGGCCTACTTCCAGTGCGACAAATGCGGCAAGCGCCACTACATCTTCGGCGAAAGCCATCTGGATGAGATTGCCGCGCGCAACGGCGTGAGCTGTACGGCGCAGCTGCCGATGAATCCGGCGCTGGCTGCCGCCTGCGATACGGGCATGATCGAAATGTACGATGGCACATGGCTGGACGGCGTAGCTTCCGCCCTGCAGGCGCTTTGACGCGGCCCGCGCACGGAGGCTGAAATGAAATACGAAAAATCCTGCGGCGCAGTGATTTTCCGTCAGGATGAAAACGGGTGGAACGTGCTGCTGATCCGGCACGCCCGCGGCAAGCATATCTCTTTTCCCAAGGGACATATGGAGCCCGGCGAGTTGGAAAGCCACACTGCTGAACGCGAAGTACTTGAGGAAACCGGCATCCGCATCAAGGTGGATCGGCGCTACCGTGCCGAGAACCGCTATAATATCCGCACGGATATTCAGAAGCTGGTCGTAATCTTCGCGGCGGTAACCCGACAGAAGGAAATCACTCCCCAGCCCGAGGAAATTGCCGAGGCCGGCTGGTTTCCCTATGAAGAAGCCATGGCGAAGCTCACCTATGAGCGCGACCGCAAAATTCTATGTGCGGCCATGGCGCACGTTGAAAAATACTATGCAAAAAGGCAGCCCATTTCCGCCGGAACGGGTTCCTGAGGCAGACCGGTTTCAGGAAAGCGTACCGGCGATGAGCATAGGGCTGCGTGAGAACAGAAGCGAGCTATGGATTTTTTAAATGTTTTCACGGAGATGCTCGGCACCATTGCCTTTGCCATTTCCGGCGCGATGATCGCCATGCGCAAGAAAATGGATATTTTCGGCGTGTGCATGCTCGGGCTGGTCACAGCCACGGGCGGCGGCATGGTGCGCGATATCACGCTGGGCCGCACGCCGCCGTCGATTTTTAGCAGTCCCATCTACATTGCCGCGGCCATTTTGGCCTCCATTGTGGTATTTCTGCCGCCGCTACGCGCGTGGCTCGGGCGTGACCATCGGCTCTTTGACGCGGTGCTTCTGCTGGCGGATTCGCTGGGACTGGGCACCTTCACCGTACACGGCCTGAAAGTGGCCCTCGACGCGGGCTTCTCCGGAAATATACCGCTGCTGATCTTCTCGGCTGCAATCACCGGTGTGGGCGGCGGCGTATTTCGCGATCTGTTTGCCGGAGAACGGCCCTATATCTTCATCAAACACATTTACGCCTGCGCATCCATCGCAGGCGCAGCGCTGTGCCTCATGCTCCGCGGCCTGATCGGCGATCGTGCCGCCATGCTCGTTTCCGGGTTGGCCATTGTGGGCGTTCGCCTGTTCGCTGCAAAGCTGCATCTGAACCTGCCGAAGGCATAAGCTTCAAGAGAATCCAAAAGCCGCACTGAAAAGTGCGGCTTTTCTCTTTAAGGCCAAGAATCAGCAATACCGAAAACCTGTCATTTTGTAAAGCGGAGACTCCGGCAGCGCTCCTTATGGGCGGACCTATCACATCTGTCGTGCATGACAGCAGCGCAACTGTTTTCAAGAACCGCCGACTTCTTCGTTTACCTGTTTCGCGGCGGAAACAGCGCCAGATGTTCGCGCCCGTCGTCCACCAGCTCGATATAATCGCCTTCGACCGGCGTGCCGTCCAGTGTAATTCTTTCAACGCCACGCCGCGTTTCCAGCGTATACCTGGCCGCACCGCAGCGCATTTTTGCGCGTGCAAAGGGCCAATCTCCCAACAGCGCGTTCATTCTGACAGCATTTCCACGCTTCTCGAGCCCCAGGATTTCCTGCAACGCCAACTGCATCCATGCCGCTGAACCCGTGTACCACGTCCAACCGCCGCGCCCGGGATGCAAGCGATCGGTATACACGTCCGCCGCCATCACATACGGCTCCACACGGTAGATATCCGCAGCCGTGCGACTATCCGAATGGTTGATTGGCAACAGCATCCGCAACGCTGCATGCGCCCGAACCGCATCGCCCATGCGGGCCAGCGCGCAGATTATCCAGCACGCGCCATGGGTATATTGCGCGCCGTTTTCGCGTATTCCCGGCGGATAAGCCGCAATATAGCCGGGATCAAAGCCCTCTCCGGTAAATGGCGGCGTGAGCAACCGAATCAGGCCCAGCTTTTCATCGGCCAGCCGCGTCCACGCCGCATCGACGGCCAATTTGCAGCGCGCGTCATCCAGCTTTGCCAACACGGCCC
>CAKUDW010000294.1 GCA_934645275.1 uncultured Clostridia bacterium | reverse complement strand
AAATGTTTAAAGACGACGACGAACCCGAAGAAGAAGACGAAGAGGAAGAAGTCGAACCCGTAGACGACGAACCCGACGACTTCGATATTCCCGAAATCAACGAAAAAGATTTCGAAGAAGAAGACGAAGAAGACGATCAATACGACGAATACGACGACGATGACGACGCCTACGATGATGAAGATGACGACGAATTTGACGACGGTGAAACGCACCGTTCCTTTGGCCATCATCTGATCGGCGTGTTCAAGGCCATTCTCGGTATAATCGTAGCGCTGCTGGTCATCATCATCGCGCTGAACTTCCTGTATGTCGGCGGACACGATACCATCGTTCCCAAGATGCACGATGCTTTGGGCGATAGTTCGGCATTCAAGCTGCTGTTCTTCGGCTACGACATGCGCCAGAATATTGCGCCTGAAGCCACGGAAACGCCGCTGCCTGAAGTGACGCCCGAGCCGACGCTTGAAGCGGAAGCAACGCCCGAACCGACGGCGGAAGTTGAAATCCCGAACCTGAGCGCCAGCACGCCTGAACCGCTCACGCTGGACGGTACAGATGGCGTCGATGCAGCGGTCGAACCCGCGGCAGACGCTGCGGTAGATGGAGCTGCATCCATCGGTTAAAGAGCATATTGTCCTGCCGGTTCTCTCCGGCTGAACACACCGCATATATCGGCGCCGGTGTTGTGAATCTCCACAGTTTCACACCCGGCGCCATTTTCAACCGACTTCGTTTTGGAGGCAAAGTGCATGAAGTATATCATTGCTCTGGATCAGGGAACCACCAGCTCTCGCGCGGTTATCTTCAACCAGGAAGGCGATGTGGTCGCCTCGCACAATGTGGAATTTCAGCAGCTCTATCCCAAGCCTGGCTGGGTGGAGCATCGTCCGCAGGACATATTGGAAAGCCAACTGCGCGCGCTGAAAACCGTCATGGAAAAGAGCGGCGTGAACGCGCGCAGCATTGCGGCCATCGGCATCGCAAACCAACGCGAAACCACACTGCTGTGGGAAAAGGAAACAGGCAAACCGCTGTGCAATGCCATTGTGTGGCAATGCCGCCGCACCGCGCCGCTGGTGGAACGCCTGAAGCGCGACGGGCTGGGCAACATGCTGCGTGACCGCACGGGCCTGATCCCAGACGCCTACTTTTCCGGCACAAAGCTGCAATGGATGCTGGACAGCATACCGGACGCGCGCGCGCGCGCCGAGCGCGGCGAGCTATGTTTCGGCACGGTGGACAGCTTCCTGGCCTGGAACCTGACTGCGAACCACGCACATGTGACCGATGCGACCAACGCCGCGCGCACCATGCTGTTCAACATTCGTGAACAGATCTGGGACGACACGCTGCTGCGCGCCATGGATATTCCCCGGCAGCTGCTGCCCGAAGTGGTCGACAGTTCGCAGGTGATCGGCATGTTGGATAAGAGCATACTCGGCCGCGAGATTCCGGTGGCCGCGCTCGCCGGAGACCAGCATGCGGCGCTATTCGGCCAGGGTTGCTTCGCGCCGGGCAGCTGTAAAAACACCTATGGCACCGGCTGCTTCGTACTGATGAACACGGGGGCAACGCCGGTTCGATCCCAGAACAACCTGATCAGTACCGTGGCCTGGCGGTTAAATGGCAAGCCGCGCTACGCGCTGGAGGGCAGCGTGTTCGTGGGCGGTGCGGTTGTACAGTGGCTGCGCGACGAGCTGAAACTGATCGAGAGCGCGGCGGATACGGAGTCCATTGCTGCATCCGTGCCCAACAACGGCAATGTGTACTTTGTGCCCGCATTCACTGGTCTCGGCGCTCCTTATTGGGATATGTACAGCCGCGGCACCATTGTGGGACTCACGCGCGGTTCGAAGCGCGCGCATGTGGTGCGCGCCGCGTTGGAAGCCATCGCCTATCAATCGGCCGACGTCATCGGCGCGATGGCGGGCGATTCAGGCATGAAGCCCGAATTGCTGCGCGTGGATGGCGGCGCGAGCGCCAACCAGTTTCTGATGCAGTTTCAGGCGGACATACTCGGCGCTACCGTGCGGCGGCCGCGCATTCTGGAAGTCACTGCGCTGGGCGCAGCCATGCTCGCCGGGCGCGCCGTGGGCATATGGAATGATGCAGAACTGGGCCGGCTGCTCAAGCCTGGCCGCGAATTTGCGCCCAATATGGATGAAACTGAACGACGCCGCCTACTGCGCAAATGGCAGCGCGCTGTGGAATGCAGCCGCGGCTGGGCTCAGGACGACGAATAAAGCCTCTGGGGAGCGACATCTGGCCACTCCCCCTTTTGTGATGACAAGAATTAGCAAAACCGAAGTTTTGCGGGTCGGCAG
>CAKUDW010000293.1 GCA_934645275.1 uncultured Clostridia bacterium | reverse complement strand
AATGTATCCACCCGATCTCTCATGTACATATCATTCTATTATATATTATATCGGAAAAGCATATGACATACAAGCGGTGAAAAGCAACAAGAAACTGACATTTCCAGCATTTGTTTCATGTGACCTCCCGGCACGCAAAACCCGGCCAGTCCATACAGGAATGGCCGGGCAGCATTCATCATTCAACTTTCAGAGATGAAGCGGGCTTAACAGCTCATATCAGAGCTTAATCTCCCAGTTCTCGCCCTTAAGGCAGGTCATGGCGCCATTTTTAGCTTCGTCAGATTCCGCATGCGCCAACAGCCACTTATTCGTAGCGGTCAACAGACGCGCGTCGCCCGCCATTTCAGGCTTTAATTTGAGCTCGGTATTGGTGCCGCGCGGCAGCACAACCACGCTGCGGAAGGCTTTGCCGACCGGCGCGTAGTGCAGACTGGTGGCATAGACCTCCACGAGCGTGCCCTCGGGCACGCGGAAGGCCTCGACCTTCGCGGTATCATATTCATAATTCTCGAAATCAATATCGCCCTCAAAGCCGAGCAGCAGAATCATATCGCCGCCGACGGGCAAATTGATTTCACTGTCACGATGGTATTCCAGGCAATTGAGCTTGTAGTTTTCGCCATTGCAATAGCCGATCTGCACGGGCATACCGCCATAGACCTGCTCGCTGAAGGCCCTGAACACGGGCAGCTTTTCCATTTCCGGATCGGAAGCAACGTAGATCGTACTGCCCGCGGGGCATTCGGTCTTCATCATTTCCGCCTTGAGCGCTTCCAGATCAAAGCCCTTAAGCACCTTGCCGTAGCGCGCAAACGCAGGATCGAATACGGACTGAATCTTCATAGACAAATCATCCTCCATTTAAAGTCCTTCACACATACACCAAGCGGCGGAAGGCATCTTCCGCCGCCCACTGCTTTAATTATACATGCTTGCCTTAAACAGGTCAACAGGCATCTCACCCATTATTTCTGGCCGATGGTATAGGACAGAATCTTTTCCTGATCCATATCCTGTTTATCCTTAATTTCAGCCACCACCGCGCCGTCCTTCATGACATACACGCGATCGGACATGCCGATCAGCTCCGGCATATCGCTGGAAATCATCATCACGGCCACACCTTCGGAGGCAATCCGATCGATGATGTGATAAATCTCGCGCTTCGCGCCCACGTCAATGCCGCGGGTCGGCTCATCCAGAATCAGCACGCGCGGCTTCGTGATCAGGCACTTGCCCAGCACAACCTTCTGCTGGTTGCCGCCGGAGAGCGTCTTTACCGGCTGCGTCTTATTCTTGCAGACGATGTTCAACTCCTTGACCACTTCTTCCGCGGCGGCGCGCTCGGTTCTGGCACCGATAACACCGTTTTTAAACATCCGCCAGAGATTGGCCAGCGTGATATTCTCGGCGATGCCCATATCCAGAATCAGGCCCTCGTCTTTGCGGTCCTCGGTGAGGTAAATCAGGCCATCGCGCAGCCACTTTTGCGGGTCAAGCGCGTGTACGCGCTGGCCGTAATAGTAGACTTCGCCGCCGTAGCTCTTGCGCACGCCATAGATGGATTTAGCCAGTTCAGTTCTGCCTGCGCCCACCAGGCCGCCCATACCCACAATCTCGCCCTTGCGAATGCGAATGTCGATCGGCGGGGTATGCGGTTCCAACCGCATGCCCTTCACCTCCAGCGCTACCTCGTCGCCGGGCACATGCGTATTTTCATACATTTCACCCAGCGTGCGGCCGACCATCATCTTCACAATGCGGCCGATTTCAAATTCTTCGCGCTCCAGCGTACCAATATAAGTGCCGTCGCGCAGTACGCTCAGGCGGTCGCCCACCTGTTCGAATTCCTCGGTACGATGCGAAATATAGATGATGGATACGCCCTCGCGGCGCAGCTTGGCAATCAGGCCGAACAGGAAATCAATTTCCTTCTTTGTCAGCGAGGAGGTCGGCTCGTCCATGATAATGATGCGGCAGTTGTAGCTGAGTACCTTCACAATTTCAACTACCTGCTGCTGCGCGGTAGACAATTTGGACACCTGCACGCGCGGGTCGATATCAATGCCCAATTCCTGTAGCATGCGATGGGCCTCGCGAATCATACCCTTGTTGTCCATCAGCAGCTTACCCTTTTTCTCGCGACCGATAAAGATGTTCTGCGCCACGGTCAGGTTATTGCACAGGTTCAGCTCCTGATGAATAAAGCCGATCCCCAGTTCCATGGCCTCGCGCGCGTTCTTCGGATGCACGGGCTTGCCGTCGAGCAGAATCTCGCCCTCGTCAGGCGGCAATATGCCGCCCAGAATCTTCATCAGCGTGGATTTGCCCGCGCCGTTT
>CAKUDW010000292.1 GCA_934645275.1 uncultured Clostridia bacterium | reverse complement strand
CGCTTAAGCCGCTGGGCGATGAATATCAATCTCTTCTGAAACGCGCGTTCAGTGAAAAGTGGATCGACGTTTACGAAAACGAAGGCAAGAGTACGGGCGCATTCTCCTGCGGCGTGTACGGTGTGCATCCCTATGTGTTGCTCAACCATGCCGGAAAGTACGACGACGCATTTACGCTGGCGCACGAACTGGGGCACTCCATGCATTCGTGGTTCTCGTCTCAAACGCAGGAGTTTGTGAACAATGAATACGCCATCTTCGTGGCAGAGGTTGCATCCACGGTGAATGAAGTGCTGTTGACTCGCCATTTGCTCAAGACGGAAACCGATCCGCAGAAGCGCGCCTACATTCTGAACCATTTGTTGGAGGGCTTCCGTACTACGGTGTTCCGCCAGACGCTGTTCGCCGAATTTGAAATGCGCGCACACGCAATGTATGAGCAGGGCACGCCGTTGACGGCATCGTCGATGAATGCGCTTTACCACGAGCTGAACGAAACCTACTATCCGGCCTGTGAAGGTACGCCGGCATCCGACTGCGAATGGGCGCGCATTCCTCACTTTTATCGCGCGTTCTATGTCTATCAATATGCCACGGGATTTTGCAGTGCAGTTGCCATTGCGGATCGCATCCTGAACCATGGCGGCGCAACGGAATACCTGCGTTTCCTGTCTACCGGCGGCAGCATGTATCCCATCGATGAGCTGAAAATTGCAGGTGTGGATCTCACTTCGTCTCAGCCTATCGTGGATGCACTCGCTATCTTCGATAAAACGCTGCGGGAACTCGAAGCGCTGCTAAACGGCTGAGGGGAGGAGCAAGCATACAAATGAACAACGCCTTTCAGAACGTTGTGCTGCTGTTTTTCATCTATGGTTTTCTTGGTTGGTGCGCCGAAGTGGCGTTTGCCGCGTGCAAAAACGGCCGCTTCGTAAACCGGGGTTTTCTGAACGGCCCGATCTGTCCGATCTATGGTTTCGGCCTGATCGGCGTGGTGTTAATGCTCCGTCCCATGCAGGGCAATTTGCTGATGCTGTATATTGGCTCGTTTCTGCTCACATCGCTGATCGAGCTGATTACCGGCTTTTTGCTCGAAAAGCTGTTTCATGCGAAATGGTGGGATTATTCAAAGATGCCGCTGAACATTGGCGGCTATGTATGCCTGCTGTTTTCGCTAATTTGGGGTGCGGCGTGCCTGGGCATTGTAGAATGGATACACCCGTTGATTCAGGGCGTGGTGGAGCACCTGCCGAACGTGCTGGTAATTGTGCTGGACAGCGTATTTGTGCTGCTGCTGATTATCGACCTGGCAGCGACGCTGGCCACTATCCGCAAACTCAACGATCGACTGGAGAAACTCAGCGAAATCGCCGCGGAAATCCATCGCATGTCCGATGGTATCGGCTCGGGCATTGCGGATAAGACGCTTTCTGCTAAGGAGCATCTGGATGATATCGGAGCAGGCATTGCCGACAAAACCCAGTCTGCCCGCGAGCACATTGACGAGCTGCGCGAAAACAGTTCGCAGAACTACGAGCGCAAACTTGCAGAGCTGCGGGCACGCTTTGATGCAATTGTCGCTCGCCAGCAATTTGGCCATCGCCGCCTGTTGGAAGCCTTCCCAAATTTGAAGAGCACCCGGCATGACGAAGCAATGGCGCGCTTGCGCGAACGCCTCCAGAGAAAAAGGAAATAGCAAATGTACTGCGCTTTCTGAAACATGGAAGCGCAGTTTCTGATGTCGGCGGCGACAAACGGAACAGCTTGAAGACGCAAATCCGGCGGACGTGTCCGTCGGATTTGTGTCTTTAAGCGAGCGGGGACTAGAAAACTGCAAAGCTTAAACGCGCCGAGAGGCATTTGCATTGCCTAGCTGCCACAGCATCTTCTGCCGATGCGGCACAACAGAGATCGCGGATTCCGAAAAGGAGACGTTAGCTGTTTACAGCTTGAAATGCTTTATTCCTGATTAAATGCATGCCGAAACCATGAAAATGCACGACATTTTGAGATGAATTCAGTTCCATGCAGTTCTTTTTTGTCGTCGGCAAACCACTGGATTTATCTGCGACCAACTTCTGCGTAAATGTACCGAAAACGCTCGGCATCTCGGCTCGCTCGACCTGTTGTTTAATTGCGCTCAGCAAGGCATTTTTGCCTGCTGGAATGCATATCGTAAACAGATTGAGTGAGGAGTGATGAAATATGGAATACTACATTGCCTACCATTCGAATGGCCGCTTCATGGATGGCCAGCGCGGCGGCGAAACGCGAATCGAGCGGGCGGGTATGACTGTATCGGGCGAGAACGTATATTCGAATGCGCAGGGTATGGCGCTCTGTTGCG
>CAKUDW010000291.1 GCA_934645275.1 uncultured Clostridia bacterium | reverse complement strand
GTAATCGCGCATGCCGTCGGGCATCAGGTCGATCTCGGCGCAGAGCGCTTTGTCCGTAATGGGCTTGCCCCAGCCCGTGCGCTGCAAAATGGCGTCCTCATCGTAAAAGGAGCGTACCAGATCCGCTTTCGCTTCGCCGCTGAGCAGCTTTTCGCAGTAGCGCGCTGCGTATTCCCCGCCTTCATCTTCATTGAAGAGGGCGTTTCTCACCGGATCTTCGACCAGCGTGAGGCTCGGGTTCTGGGCGCGCACCGCGTCGCTCATGAAGGCACCCATGCCGCTCACGACAAGCTCCGTCACGTTCGCCGGTTTTTCGTCCAAATTGAATACTTCGCCCTTTCCGTCAAACGTGCCGACGATCACATAGCTGTTCTTGCCGATCAGCAGGCCGCGGCCGCCCGCACCGCCGGACAGCGCCGCGCGGCAGGCATTGGCGATGTCAAAGTGCGGTGCGGCGTATACGGCGCTTTCCAGCTGGTAGTAGAGCGTGTCCGTTTCGGCATTGTAGGCGTAGCTGTTCGGACGCTGGTTCGACGTAAATTCCGCCATCAGCGTGTAGCCGCCGTCCGGCTCGATGCGGTATATGCGCGCGGGGTCCTCCACGGCGACGAACGCCGTGCCGTCTGCGAACAGCCGGTAGCGGGGATCGACCGTGCTTCCGGTGGGCGCGGACAGCTCCGTGAGCGCATAATTTGAAAGGTCGATGCAGAACAAGCTGTCGTCGCCGAAGCTGAAGCATTCATCCTGGCAGGTAACGCTGGTCACGGTGAAATACAGCCTGCCGTTGCCCGCGGCGATCCTGTTTGCATAGCAGGTTCTGGCGTCGGGCCCAAACAGCGCGCCGCCATCCAGCCGCGAAAGCTGTTCCACGGTAAACGTACCGTCCGGCAGAAGCGTTATCTGGCCGAGACAGAGCGCATCGAAGCATCCCTGATCGTCGTGATACGCGCCCGTCCTGCCGGCCTTGTTTGCAAAAAAGTCGTCCGACGCATAGCCGTCCTCGTAAAGCGCGTAGAACGTGCCGTCGAGCGTTTCCAGCTTTACCAGCTTGCGCGCGCCCTGATCCTTCCATGCGTAGCGCACGGGCTCGGCGTCGGTGCTTTCGCGAAGCTCCAGCGTTCCGTTCGCATTCAGCAGCAGCAGCCGTTCACCGTAGCTCACGCCGTCGGTGACCTTCGACGCTTCGGCGGGGACGGTGAAGAAGCCGCTTCCCTCCATCCCCGTGCCCGTCAGCACGCCTGCGGCCCAGCTGCGCGCCTCCTGCGAGAGCGCCAGCGCCATGCCCGTGCCGATCGCCAGCACCGTGACGATGCAGGCGACGAGGCGCATCAGCCTGGGCAGCGAATGCGTCAGCGCCGACCGCGTGCGCTCGCCGCGCAGCCTGCGGCCGAGCTTTTTTTCAAATTGAAGCGTCTGCGGTTCATGGGGCGCAGCCTGAATCTGTTTGTGTATCATCTTCAATTCCTCCTGTTCTATCTGTTGGAACGCGAGGTTGAGCAGCGCAGCCTGATAAGCCTCATCGAGGGCCTTCGGGCTGTGATCTGGAATGAATGCATCCTGCTTCATCGTACTTCCTCCTGTTGCAGAAGATCAAATGCCTTTCTGCGTCCGCGGACGATCGTTGATCGAACGGTGCTGTTTTTGATGTTCAGCAGCGCGCCGATTTCCGCATCGCTCATGCGCTCGTAATACTTCATGCGAAGCACCATGCGCTCGCGCTCCGGCAGGCTCTGCAGCGCCCGAACCAGAGACTGTACCTGTTCGCGGTACAATAGCTTTGCGTCCACGTCTTCGCCGTCGTCTGGCAGCACGCTGAGTATTTCCTCCGCGTCGCCGCAGTGAAATTTACCCTCGCGGCTGAGCTGCCGAATCGCTTCGTTGCGAACGCAGGACAGCAGATACGAGCGCAGCGAGCCCGGATTGCAGCCCCGCAGCAGATGAATGCGGTCGATCAGCTTCAGCATCACTGCCTCCACCGCGTCTTCCGCACGCTGCTTGCTCTTCAAAATGCCCTTCGCCTTTTGCAGCATCACCGCGTAATTCTGCACATAAAGCCGCTCTATGAAATTCCGGTCGCTCTCGTTTTCGATGGCCAGTATCGCCCATGTAAGCATGAAGCGCCACTCCTTTCCGCGTTCACCTATTAAGATACACAGCCGGCCCAAAATGCTGCATCTGTTTGAAAATAATCTTTGTCGCTAAATTCCTACCCTTTAAGAATTGTCGACGTCTCTTTGCAAGAGCCGCCGACCCGCGCAACCGCTTCACGGTTCGCTAATTCTCATCCTTTAAAAAAGGCCAGAGATCTTTCGATCTTCGGCCTATGGAAATTGCCGTGACGGGCACGCCTGAAACCGTCAGACC